>DATIRX010000662.1:0-29003 GCA_035469225.1 Bryobacteraceae bacterium | reverse complement strand
ATCGCGATCCGCCTGGCTGCGGAGGGTTCGAGCGTGGTTCTGTGCGCCCGTGACCAGCAGCTCTTGGAGGAAGCGGCAGCTGGGATTCGCACCGCCGGAGGCCTCGCGGAGACCATCGCTCTCGATCTACGCACGTCCGATTCCGGCCAGCGCGTGGTTGACTCTGCGATGGAGACATTCGGACGAATCGATATCGTTGTCAACAATGCCGGCGCCACCACGCGTGGCGAGTTCCTCGATCTGACCGATGAAGATTTCGCCGATGGCTTCGCGCTTAAGTTTTTCGGATCAGTCCGATTGACGCGCGCCGCGTGGCCGCACCTGAAAGCCGGCGGCGGTTCGGTGGTGTTCATCAGCGGCGTGGGTGGCCGGACGCCCGGAGCCCAGTTTGCAATCGGCGGATCGGTCAACGCGGCGCTGCTTTCTCTGACCAAGGCTCTGGCCGAACTCGGACTGCGCGATGGAGTGCAGGTCAACTGTGTCAACCCCGGAACCATCCGCACGGCTCGTTACACAGGCCGCTTGCATGCGCTGGCGAAAGAGCGCGGCCTCGATCCGGAAGCGGCCGAGCGCGAGTACGTCAAGCATGCCGGGATTGCGCGCATCGGGGAGCCGGAAGATATCGCGGCACTGGTGGCTTTCATCGTTGGCCAAGATGGCAAGATGCTCCACGGCGCGCTGCTCGACATGGACGCGGGCGCTACAAAGACTATTTAGTCAGGCTCTGGTAGGCCGCTTCGACGAATGCGTCCGCATTCGCGCCATATTGAGGATCATAATCGCGCGTTGGGCGGGCGGCCTTCACCTGCGCGAGCGTCATGCCTTTGCGGATCATGTCCTGAATGCGATCGCGAATAATGGTCACCATGTCGCGGTATTCGAGCACGTCGAACTCATCCGAGATGCGGCCGCGTCCGGGAATGATGAGCGTCCCGCCTTCCTCGTGGTGTTCCGGAATGGCGAGATCGAGAAGGCGGTTCAGCCCGTCGATGACGCCCTGAATGTTGCCGCCGCTGGCCAGGTCGATCACCGGATAACTGTCGGTGACGTAAATGTCGCCGGCACTGATGACATCGGAGCGGCGGAAATGGACCATGGTGTCGCCATCGGTATGGGCCTTGGGCTGATGGAGCAGCTGGATGGACTCGCCGTTAAAGAACAGGTCTTTGTTACCGCCGAAGTAGGTATCGCCGGGCTGGGCCACGAAGGGAACCTCGGGCTGGCCGGGCGGCGGAGCGTTCATCCGCTGGAGCACGTTTTCGTGCGCCAGGATCTTGACCACCTGGGATTCCAGATCCCCGGGCGTGCCACGAATGCTTCGAACCTCTTCGGCGCCGCCAAAACGCGCGAGCGCTTCGTTGCCGCCGGTATGGTGGGGATCGACGCTGGTGTTGACGATGTAACGGAGCGGCTTGTCGGATAGCTTGCGAACCGCGGCCAAAACTTTCTCAGACAGCGCCGCGGTTCCGGTATCCACCACCAGGATTCCGCCCGGACCCACTTGTACGGTGATGTTGCCGCTGCGTGTCGCAATCATGGAAATGTTGCCCTGCACCGGAAGGACTTCGAGCTGTCCACTGTCCGTGGGCGGTTTGGGTGCAGCTCGATCTCCGCCGCGTGGCGCCGGAGGGCCGCCGGGAGCTCTCAGCTTGGCCTGGTATTCCGGATACATGGTTTCCGCTCCACCGCGGACGGCCTGCTCGGACACCTTGAAACGATCCGAAAACTCCTTAAGATAAGGATTCGCTCCGGGTAGGTAGTGCGGCACGTCGGTCTTCTTGCGATTGGTAATCTCCTCTACCGGCTCACACGGCCACAGCCAGGCTCCCTGATCGAGCTCGTCGAGCTGAAAATCCTCGGACTTCATCAGCGGTTCGGTGGTGTAGACGGGATCCGTAACCACGCTCACATGCGTGAGAATGTTGCCGTGCCGGATGAAGTGCTCGACCATAGTGGCCAGGTCGCTTTGCACCAGCCCGTTGCGCCGGACGAAGCCCTGCTTGATGTGGGTGGTCTTCACGGTCAGGATGTCGCCCTGCCACTCGCCGGTGGAGAATCCCATGAAGGTGTGCGGAGCGTATTCGGAAGGATGCGGGCGGCCGTCCATCCAGATGGTGCGGGTCTGTTCGTAGGTGCTGATGTAGTTCTTGATGGCGATGGTTTGCTGCTGCGCGTCCTTCTCTTCCCAGATGCGCAAGTGGTTCGGGCCGCGATAAATGTAGGTGACACTATGCACCCGGCACTGCTGCTCGGGCAGCGTCATGCGGGACGCGCTCCAGCTATCGGCGCGCAGGCGGGCAGCGTCGTTGATGGGAAGGCCCAGGTAATCGCCCAGCTCGGGACCTGGGCCGCGCTCGGCCTGGTCCTCGTGACGTAAGGGGGTCCAGTTTCCGGCTAAGTAGGCTTGGCCGAAGGTGGAAAAGCTGAACAGAGCGAATGCGAAGAGAATCGGGGTGCGCATCACGACCTTCTGGAGAGCATACCAGAAGTCGCCGGGCGTCAATGAGTTGGCGATTAAGGTGGTCACCGAAG
Organism: Bryobacteraceae bacterium; assembly: GCA_035469225.1. Lineage (GTDB taxonomy): Bacteria > Acidobacteriota > Terriglobia > Bryobacterales > Bryobacteraceae > Palsa-187. The sequence goes on along the minus strand of DATIRX010000662.1, from coordinate 26,471 downwards.
AAAAACCGGCTTCGAAATCTGCACTACAAAACGAACCCAAGCGGCACGGGATCCGGTCACTGGTTCAGGATACTGCCGGTCGTGCAAGCGAGTGACGACTGGGGTTGGAAAACGCAACAGGGAAAGGCGGAATATTTCCTGGGACGTGTGTCGAGATGAGTCTCGACGCTGCACGCAAGAGTGCGCGCGCCACACTCAACGCGGCGAAATGATCTACGCGTCGATTTCGGCCGAGAGGCTTTCCCACTCGGCCACGCGGGATTCCAGCTCACGCCGGCGGGCCGTCAATAGATCGTTGACACGAACTGTTTCTTCCACGCTCTTGAAATCAGCCAGCGCGGCCTCATGCTGGGCGATTTCCGCCTCGAGCGCCGTCACTTGCTTCTCCACGGCGGCCAGGCGGTCGCGGGCCTTCTGCAGCTTCATCGGGTTGATGCGCGTTTTGCCGGAGGCCGCCCCGTTACTCTCGGGACCCGGAAGGGGTTGGTGTACGGGCGGCGCGGACAGAATTTCGGGGCCGCCTTGCTTGCGCCACAGATAATCTTCGTAGTTTCCAGGAAAAACGTGCACGTGGCCGTCCTCGATTTCGAAGATGCGCGTGGCCAGGTGGTCGATAAAGTAGCGGTCGTGAGAAACGAAGACCACCGTTCCGGAATATTTGCTTAACGCTTCCAGCAGTACGTCCTTGGCGCGCATATCCAGGTGATTGGTGGGCTCGTCTAACAACAGGAAATTCGAGGGCGCCAGAAGCATGCGGGCAAGCGCATAGCGGTTGCGTTCGCCTCCCGACAGCACGCCGATCTGTTTGAATACGTCTTCGTCGCTGAACAGAAAACATCCCAGCAACGTTCGCAGCTGGGTTTGCGTCGAGCGCGGCGCGGCGCTGGACAGATCGTCGAGCATGCGCGCGTTGGGATTCAGCTCCTTGTATTGATCCTGCGCGAAGTAATCCGGGATGGCGTTGTGGCCCAGCGTGTAACTGCCCGAGGTGAGAGGCTCGGCGCCGGCGAACAGCTTGATCAGCGTGGATTTGCCCGCGCCATTCACACCCACCAGCGCGATACGGTCGCCGCGCTCGACGATGAACGTGGCTCCGCTGAACACGGTCTTCGACCCGTAGCACTTCGAGACGTCCTTAAACTCGGCGACAATGCGTCCGCTGGGCTTAGGCTGCGGGAAGGAGAAGTGGATGGTCTGCTCGTCAGGGGGAATCTCGATGCGCTCGATCTTTTCCAGCTCCTTGATGCGGCTCTGTACCTGCTTGGCCTTGGTGGCCTGGGCGCGGAAGCGATTGATAAAGGCCTCCAGCTGCTCGATACGCTCGCGCTGGTTGCGGTAGGCGGCTTCGAGCTGGGCTTTGCGCTCGGCTTTCTGGTTGAGGTAGGACTCGTAGTTGCCGCTATAGAAATTGACTCTCTTGTTCCAGATTTCGACGGTGCGGTTGACCGTCACATCCAGGAAATAGCGATCGTGCGAAATCAGGATGCAGGCATTGGGATAGCTGGCCAGATACGACTCCAGCCAGTTGCGGGCTTCCAGATCCAGGTGATTGGTGGGTTCGTCGAGGAGGAGCAGATTGGGTTTTTCCAGCAGCAGCTTGGCCAGCGCCAGCCGCATCTGCCAGCCGCCTGAGAACTCCTCGGTGCGCCGGGGCCAGTCTTCTTTGCGGAAGCCCAGGCCGTTCAACACCGTCCCGACCTGCGCCTCGATGGCGTAGCCGTCGCGATTGCGGAATTCCGAATCGATGTGATGCAGACGGTCGGAGGCCGCGGCGTACTCCGCGCCGGCCGGATCCAGCTCGGCCAGCTTATGGTGCAGCGACTCCATCTCCTGCTCCATCTCACGCAGGTCTTCAAAGACACTCATGCACTCGGCAAACACGGTGCGCCCGGTGAGCGACAGGCCATCCTGGGGAAGATAGCCCTGGCTGATCCCTTTCGCGAAAGTGATTTCTCCGTAATCCAGAGATTCCAGGCCGCACAGGATCTTGAGCAGCGTGGATTTGCCGGTTCCGTTGGCTCCCACCAGGCCGGTGCGCTCTTTGGGCGTGATCAGCCAGTCGCAGTCTTCAAACAGGAGCTTGTGGCCGAAGCGCTTCCCGGCGCCTTTCAGTTGAATCATTTAGTCGCAGAAGAACTTCAAGGAGCGCGCGATGTAGGCTTTCATTTCGGACCGTTTGACGATAGCGTCCAGAAATCCGTGCTCCAGCAGGAACTCGCTGCGCTGGAAGCCTGCCGGAAGCTTCTGGCGAATGGTCTGCTCGATCACGCGCGGGCCGGCGAAGCCGATCAGCGCGCCCGGCTCGGCGATGTTGAGATCGCCCAGCATGGCAAAGCTGGCGGTGACGCCGCCGGAAGTGGGGTCGGCCATCACGCTGATATAGGGTACGCGAGCTTCATCCAGGCGCATCAGGGCCGACGAAATCTTGGCGAGCTGCATCAGGCTGATGGTCCCTTCCTGCATGCGTGCGCCGCCTGAGGTCGAGACCAGGACCAGGGGCGTGCGGTCCTGAACCGAACGTTCGATGGCGCGGGTGATTTTCTCGCCGACCACCGCGCCCATGCTGCCGCCCATGAACTTCCACTCCATGGCGCAGATATGGACGCGGCGTCCATCCAGAGTCCCGGCGGCCGAAACCAAGGCGTCGGAAAGCTGTGTTGCTTCCCTCGCTGTGGCCAGTTTGTCGCGATAGGCCCCGTCCAGCCGGAGCGGGTCCGTAGTCGACATGCTGGTATCGAATTCTTCGTACTCCGCGTCGAACAACATGCCCAAGCGGGCGCGCGCGTCGATGCGGAAATGAAAATCACACTTGGGGCAGCATTGGAGGTTCTCATCCAGGGCTTTCTTCCAGATGATCTCGCTGCAGCTTTGACATTTCTGCCAGAGGCCTTCGGTGCGGACGCGCTTTTCCCCTTCGCCCGAGCCTTCTTCCATCCCGGGTTTTTCCCGGGCAAACCACGCCATACAGCTAGCGTAGCAGGCTGCTACTTCATCTCCCAGACATAGGCGGCGAAGTCGCGCTTATTCACGAATCCCATGCGTTCGTAAAGCTGAATAGCCGAAGTATTTGAAGCGGTTACGGTAAGGCTGACCGTGCGGCAGCCGTGGGCCCCCAAGGCCACCAGGCTCCGCCGCAGCAGTTCGTAGCCCAGCCCGGTGCCGCGAAAGGCGGGCGCCACGCAGATCTGGGTGATGTGGCCGACATCGCCTGCCACCAGGCTGGTGAGGCAGACGCCATAGAGGCCGCGACCCGAAGCCGGACCGGCCACACAGGAGGCCGGAGCGAAGAATGTGCCGCAACCGGGGTACTGCACGATGTTGGTAAGGAAACGTCGCGCGCCGCTGGCAGAGCGGTACTGGTCGTTAATGTTGCTGTCCACGTGCCCGACATAGGCGGCGGCAACCAGACGCGCGGCGTCGTCCTGGCGGTTCTCAGACCAGGGCGAGATGGTAACGCCGGGCTCGCGCGGCGGCAGGGAAGCGATCGCGGTCAAGGGCGCTTCGAAGAACTTGCGTGGAAACACCCGGACCCATTTGGGGTAGGGCATGCTGCGGTCGAGAGGCGAGCTGAGCATCATGAGCTGGGCTTCCACCCGCCGCGTGCCCGGCGTGCGCCACATGGCGTCCAGGACGGCTGTGAGCAGCGTATTTTCGTTCTCGATGGTGCGCTGGGTCCGCCCCACGTACAGGCCGCCGATCAAGCCTTTTCCCTCCTCGCAGACGTAGTAGGCGTATCCGGCCGCTGCCGCCGGGCCCGGCAGGGCGAATCCGGTGAGGGCCCGCATGTCCACAAATCGCCGGACTAAATCTGCCGAGGGTCGATAATCCCAGTTGAGCTCGGTCCGCCACTCCTCGGTTTCCTCGTGGAGCAGGGGTTCCAGGTAGGCCGAGGTGACGTCGCGCAGTTCGACCAGGGGGCTGTGGTATTGGTCGAAAAGCGCGGCCATGGCCTGATATTAGCGCGAGGAGCGCCTAGGCAGAGAGTCGAGGTTCGTACGGGCGGACGCGGATGCTGTTTGCACGAGCTCGGGTGCCGGCGATGTCATAGGCGGACTGCATGCGCATGAGCGTTTCCATCTTGACGCCGAAGGCTTTCTCGATGCGCACGGCCATCGGGCCGGACAGGTCGGCTTTGCCGTTGAGGAGGCTTGAAAGAGCGGGTCGCGAAACTTTCAGCACCCGCGCGGCTTCCGTGACGGACAGACCCAAGGGCTCACTGACTTCGGTGCGGATGAACAATCCGGGATGGGGTGGATTCAGCATCGGCATAGCGTCTCCTAATGGTAGTCCTCAAGGTTCACATCGCGGACTTCATTGGCCGCGCCGTCCATCCGGAACGTAAGCCGCCAATTCTTGGTGACGTGAAGGCTCCAAACGCCCTTGCGGTCGCCCTAAGCGCCCGCCAGCATCTTCTTGATGGCAGCCGTGGCCTGGCGCGTACGCTGCGGATTCTCGATCAGTGCGAAGCGCACGTGCCCTTCGCCCATGGGTCCGAAGCCGATACCTGGCGATACAGCCACCAGCGCCTTTTCCAGCATCAGCTTGGAGAAATCGAGCGAGCTCATGTGCTTGTGCTGTTCCGGAAGCGGAGCCCACACGAACATGGTTCCCTGGGGAGGCTCCACGGGCCAGCCCGCCTGGTTCAATCCGTGAATCAGGACGTCGCGGCGCTTCTGATACATGGCGCAGATCTTCTTGGTATCTTCTTCGCACTCGCGCAGCGCGATGATGGAGGCGATCTGGATGGGCTGGAACACCCCATAATCCAGATAACTCTTGATGCGCGCCAGCGCTGCGATCATCTTCTTGTTGCCCAGGCAAAAGCCCACCCGCCAGCCGGCCATGTTGTAGCTCTTGGACATCGAAAAAATCTCGACGCCGATTTCCTTGGCCCCGTCCACCTGCAGCAGGCTGGGCGGTTTGTAGCCGTCGAAGCCCAGATCGGCATACGCGAAATCGTGGACCACCATGGTCCCGTGATGCGCGGCGAGCCTGACGATCTCCTTGAAGAAATCCAGGTCCACGCACTGCGTGGTGGGATTGTGCGGGAACGAGATCAGAAGCATCTTGGGCGCTTTGGACGATTTCTTATACAGATCGTTCAGCGACTGGAGAAAGTCCGCCGGCGTCGGCATGGGCAGCAGGCAAGCGTGGCCTTCGGCCATGATCACGCCATATTGGTGAATGGGATAGCAGGGATTAGGGGACACCACCGCGTCGCCGGGTCCGATCACGGCGAACAGCAGGTGCGCCAGCGCATCCTTGGCGCCGATGGTGACGATCGCTTCCGTTTCAGGATCGAGCGTGACGCCGTAGTTGGCCTGGTAGCGCTTGACGATTTCCTGCCGCAGGTGGGGGATGCCCTTGGAGAGCGAATAGCGGTGGTTGCGCTGGTTGCGCGAGGCTTCCACCAGTTTGTTGACGATGGCCCGGGGCGTAGCGCCGTCCGGGTTGCCCATCCCGAGATCCACCACATCCAGCTTGGCCGCGCGTGCTTTTGCCTTCATCTCATTGATGACGGCGAACACGTAGGGCGGAAGCTTGCCGATGCGGTAGAACTCCTGACTTGTCTCCATTCCATCCATTCTACGGCAGCGACGCTGCCGGACGCCGTGGGATTATAGAAGTTGGTTCGCTCTCCGCTGTTAGCTATCTTCCTGATCGTCGCCGTGGATGTTCTCGGCTTGACGATCATGATCCCGCTGCTGCCGTTTTATGCGGTAAAGCTGGGCGCCAGCGCCACCGAGGTCGGCTGGCTGATCGGAATTTATGCGGCCTGCCAGCTATTTTCCGGACCGCTGCTCGGCCGCATGTCGGACCGCACCGGCCGCAAGCCGCTCTTGCTGGTGAGCCAGGCGGGAACCTTCGCCGGATTCGTGATCACCGCGTTTGCGCCGTCGTTGTGGGTCTTGTTTCTGGCGCGCGCCATCGACGGAGTCACCGCAGGAAACCTGTCGCTGGCGCAGGCCTACATCTCCGATGTAACCAAGCCGGAGGATCGCGCGAAATCCTTCGGCATTATCGGCATCGCCTTCGGGCTGGGTTTCCTGATCGGCCCGGCGGTTTCCGGAATGCTCGCAAAATACGACTATCGATATCCGATTTTCGCCGCGGCCGCCCTGTCGGCCACCAGCATCCTGACGACCTATCTACTGTTGCCGGCCGTGACGCCGGCCGGCGCCGGAAAAGGATCCTCAGGGCCGGGAGGCAAACGGCTTTCTCTCGTTCAGTGGGGCGCCTACGCGGAGTACTTCAAACAGCCCGCGCTGGCATCGAGGCTCTGGCAGTTTTTTAGCTTCGCGTTTGGTTTCTCGATGTTCATTGGAGGCATGCCGCTGGTGCTCCACAGCCGCCTCATGTTCGGACCCGAGCAGGTCGGCTACACCTGGGCTTTGGCGGGCCTGCTGGGAATAGGTCTTCAGGGTCCCGCACTGGGCCGGCTGGTGAAACGTTTCGGCGAGCGCGCACTCAACCGCGCGGGCTTCGTGGGCTACGCGTGCGGCTACGCCATTCTGGCGTTCTGCCACTCCATCCCCATGCTGGTCCTGGCGACCATGGTGACCTCCATCGGCGGACTGGTGCGTCCCACACTCACCAGCCTGATCACGCAAGCCACTCCGCGCGAAGAGCAGGGCGTGGTGCTGGGATTAACGCAATCGCTCAATTCGGTGGCCCTGATCATCGCGCCTCCGATGGGCGGATTCCTGATCGAGCACGGATGGCTGACGGCCTGGGGACTTACGGCTTCCGCGGTGGCGGTCATAGGCCTGCTGCTGGCCTCGAACTCGCCCGATGAGCTGCCCGCGGATTCTTTGCCTATCCGTTCCGGCCAGTTGGGATCTCCTTAAGACTGGTACTGTCCGCCGAACGGTTTGCCTCAATCGGCACTTAGTACCTATCCGTGTCCGGAACCCAGGACGATTTACAGGCTAAAGGCAAACCTCTTGAGCCGTATCTCTGTATTCGCGTGCGAATCCCAACCGATCCTTCTCGAAGGGCTGGCCAAAGTGTTGGCGGGCTGCGACGATTTCGACTATCAGGGCTCCGTGCCCGCACTGAGTGACGCGTTTTCCGCTGCGCGGCAGACCCAGCCTGACATCATGCTGGTGGATCACTCGGCCGGATTGAAGGCCGTGTTCGAGTTTATCGCCGAGGTGAAAAGCGCCGCTGGGAAATGCCAGACGGTGCTGTGGGTCCAGGACCTGGCCGAAGTGGATTGCTTCCGCGCATTGCGATGCGGGGCGCGCGGCGTTTTGAAAAAAACTTCGCAGGTGGAAGTCCTGCTGGACTGCCTCCGCACCGTGGCGCGCGGCGACGTATGGATCGAGGGCTCCTCCGACCAGCATCAGGAGGGGACGGAACGGCGGTCGCCTCCGCGGCTTACGCCCCGGGAGAAGCAGATCGTGCAGCAGATTTGCGAAGGCCTTAAGAACAAAGAAATCGCCGAGGCTCTGTCGATTACCGCCGGAACCGTAAAGGTGCACTTGATGCACATTTTCGAAAAAACCGGCGTCAAAGACCGCTTCGAACTGGCCATTCAGGGCCGCAAACTGTTGGGTTTAGACCCGTCCGGCGTCGCCCGGCGCGGACCCCATTCGGCGGAGCTCGCGGATCTCACGGAGCCGCAGCTAAAGTACTCGCAGCTGCAAGGCGAATAACTAGGATAGTGAATCCGACCCAAACCATCCCGGCCATCGCGCCGGGAGGGCCACGCCCGAATGCAGGAAGCCTGGGCGCCCGCCCGCGCACCCTTCCGTTGTACGCCGTGCTGGCGGTGATGGTATTTTGCGCCTTTTGGACCCTGCTGGGATCGGTCCTGGTTCCGGGCGCGCGCTTTCACGATTTTCTGAATCTGTACGCGGGCGCATCCCTGGCACGCGACGGAGTCTTTGCCGCGATGCATTCGCCGGAGGTCCAGATCCAGCGCGAGCGGGAATATGCGCCGCAGCTTCCCGAGCTGGTGCCTTTTGTGCGTCCGCCGTTCTATGCCGTGCTGCTGGCGCCGCTGGCGTGGCTGAGGTTCGGAGCGGCTTTCTGGATGTGGCTGGGCGTGCAGGCGATCGTTCTGGCGGGAATCTGGGTCTGGGCCTTCCGGCGATGGGGAGCGGACGCTCTCATCTTCGGCTCGATGTACCTGCCCACCGCTCTGGGAATCGCGCATGGGCAGGATTGCGTGCTGATTCTGCTGATCGTGCTCGGCGTTTACGCCCTCGCACGGCGCGAGCAACATTTCTTGAGCGGAGCAGTGCTCGGACTGGGTCTGATCAAGTTTCACCTTTTTATTCTGTGGCCGCTGGCTCTTCTGGTCCAGAAACGCTGGCGGATGCTGGCGGGAGCCTGCGTCGCGGTGGCAGCCGAAATGTTGGTATCGCTGGCGCTGGCAGGTCCCGCCGGTATGGCGAAATATTTCGCGCTTCTGCAGATGACCGATCTGACGCATCTGAGCCCGTCGCCGGAGCTCATGATCAACGTGCGCGGCCTGGCGATGAACCTGGGCGTCGATAGCGCGGTCTTCACCGGAGTGCTGACCGCAGCCGTGCTTATCCTGACCGTCGCGGCTTGTTGGCGCGCTCCCTTATGGCGGTGCGTGGCTGCCGCCAGCGCCGGTTCCTTACTGGCCGTTCCGCACGTCTACGGCTACGATGCCGGGTTACTGCTGATGGGGCTATGGCTGGCCATGTTTGAAAGCGGGCCGCAGCCGGAAGCCCGGTGGCCCCGGATCGCGGCGACGGTCCTCCTTACACCGCTTCCCCTGCTGCTGGGGCTGGCCGGGGCGCCCTGGGCGGCTGCGACGCCGCTGGCGCTGCTGGCGTTTCTCTGCAGTCTGGCGTTCATGATTCCATGGCGCTGGAATAGACAACAGCCGATCCTCCAGGTAGGGACCCTGTGACGCCTCCGCAAACGCTCGCCGGCATTCGACCAACCGGACCCAAGGTCACGCCGATGATGGATACGGTTCTCACCCGCCGCTGGGCGCGTGTCCTGATTCCGTCGCTATCCGATCTGTTCTTCCTGGCGGTTCTGGTGTGGTTGTTCATGAGTTCCGGATCGGCCGGGTGGCAGGGCCTGCTGGCGGACGCCGACGTCGGCTGGCATATTCGCACCGGTGAGTACATCCTCGATCATCACGCGGTTCCACGCGTGGACCTGTATTCTTTTTCCAAACCGGGCGCCCCCTGGTATGCCTGGGAGTGACTCACCGACGTCCTCGACGGCGGGTTGCACCGCGCGTTCGGACTTAAGGGAATCGTGCTGATGGCGGCCATTCTGATCTCGCTGTTCGCGATCACGCTCATTCGCCGGATGGTCAGCCGCGACGCACATCTGTTCGTGGCCATGGCGGTGGCGCTGTTGGGAGTCGGCGGAGCCAGTATTCACTTCCTGGCGCGCCCTCATCTGCTGACCTTGCTTTTGCTTTCGATTTCGGTGTGGATGATCGAAGAGGACCGCCGGAGGCCCGGCTGGAAGATCTGGCTGCTGGTGCCGCTCACCATCGTGTGGACCAACCTGCACGGTGGATTCCTGGCTCTGGTGGTGGTGCTGGGACTGGCCGCCGCGGGCACAGCGATCGAAGCGTGGTTTGGGAATAGGTACGGCCGCACGGGAACCATTCGCGACGCCCTGCGATATGGCCAACTGACACTTGCCTGCGCCGCCGCGTCGCTGGTGAACCCGTATGGCTGGAACCTGCACCTGCATGTGGTCCAATACCTGCGCTCAGATTGGATCCGCAACGTGATCCAGGAATTCCAATCCCCCAGCTTCCGCTCGGAAAACATGCTGCAGTTCGAGGCTCTGCTGCTGCTGGGATTGATCGTCGCCGGGGCGCAGTTCCGCCGCTGGAATGTAGTGGAGGGACTGTGGATTGTGTTCTGGGCGCATATGGCCCTGGGCAGCGTTCGGCACGTTCCCATCTTCGTCACGGTGAGCGCGCCCATTCTAGCCGGACAGCTGAGCGAGTGGTGGAACGGCTTCTCGGCCCGCTTTAGTAAAAGCTCGCTCCCCGGGATTCTGAATCTGATGGCCGCGGACGGCTTGAAAGGATTCCGGCGAACCAGCGCGTGGCCCTTTGCGGCGGTGGGAGTGCTGGCGCTTATGGGAGCCCCCATCAAGTGGCCCCAGGACTTCCCGGATTTGATATTTCCGACCGCCATCGTGCGGGCGCACAGCGACCTGATCCTGCGATCCCGCGTTCTGACCACCGACCAGTGGGGCGACTATCTGATCTACGTAAACCCGGCCCAGAAAGTGTTCATCGACGGCCGCAGCGATTTTTACGGACCGGAAGTCGGCAACGACTACATACGCCTCAGCAGCGGCGCGTGGGACTGGCGGCAATTGCTGGATAAGTACCGCTTTGACCTGGTCCTGCTGCCGGTAGAGTCCGCTCTGGCGCAGATTCTAAAGCTCGCCCCCGACTGGCGGGTGGTCGAAGACGACGGTAAGAGGATTCTCTTAGCCCGAAGCTCATCCTAAGTGATTTGCCCTAAGAGAATCTCTTACTGAAATCAAGATGCTAGCGCCATAGACCGCTCGGCCGGTTGGGTCTAATGAAAAGCCCCCACAAGGCCGAAAGACTATCCAGTAGGAGCAAACAGCCGAAATGGTGGAGAAGGGCACGGGCGGGGGCGATCCGGGAGTCGATCGTCGTCTTCGCTCCACGCGTATTCCACGGATCCCGCTGGAGTGGATGGATCCGATGAGCTGGCGGCTGCCGTCCGGCAAAGACCTGGCGGAGTTCGCGCTGCAAGCCGGCTTCCTTGCGCCATTGATGCTGGAGCGGCCGAATTTAAAACGCAGGAAGGCGCCGGCGCAGGCCCCGGTCAGGCCGGTTGTGGAACATCAAGTGACGGAGGTGCCGGAACATTCCGGCAGCTTTCGAGGGATCCAGTGAGCATTCAAGTGTGGATCGCGATTCTGGTAGGACTGGCGGCGATGATCGATGATCTCGCGCGCCGGCAGATCGCCAATTGGATTCCGCTGGCGGCTCTGGCCGCAGGATTTGGCTGGCAGATCGGACAAAGCGGGCTGCGCGGATTGCTGTATGCGGGAATCGGAATGATGGCCGGGTTTGCGGTTTTCCTGATTTTCTACCTGCTGGGCGGAATGGGCGGAGGCGATATAAAGCTGATGGCGGGCTTCGGTGCGCTACTGGGATTCCGCGGGCTGGTCACGGCCACATTCTGTATCGCGGTGATAGGCGGCTTGATCGCAGTAGGGGTTTTAAGCGTGCGCGCATTGAAGCGCGCGCTGGGTACGGCGACGAAAAACGAAAAAGACCAGGAATCGATTCCGTACGCTCCGGCAATTGCGCTGGGTGTCTGGTTGTCGCTGCTGGTGCAGAAGAGTTAGCGGGCAAATAGAGGAGAACAGATATGGATCGCAGATTTCTGACGGTACTGGGCGTCAGTCTGGTGTTCGCGTTGGTGGTTTCGAGCGTGTTCTACCAGATGACCTCCAAGGGGAACAACGGGTCGAGACCCACGCCGACCGACATGAAGGACCTTGTGGTGGCGACGCGTCCGCTGGGGATCGGCGTCATGGTCAAAGCGGCCGACGTCAAAGTGATACGGGTTTCTCCGGACGGGTTCCCGAAGGGCGCGTTCGGGAAAGTAGAGGAAGTTCTGGACCGGCCTGTCGTCTCTAACATTCTGCTGGATGAGCCCCTGCTCGAAGGCCGCCTGGCCGTGAAAGGCAGCGGCATGGGTCTGGCGCCCACCATCCCGGTAGGGATGCGCGCCGTCACGGTGCGCGTCAATGACGTCGCCGGCGCGGCGGGATTCGTGCTGCCCGGTTTGAAAGTGGACGTGCTGGTCACCGGCCATCCCCCCACGGGCGACAGCAACATGACCACCACGGTTCTGCAAAATGTTCTGGTTCTCTCGGCCGGACAGGCCATGCAGTCCGACGCGCGGGGCACGCCGGTTTCGGTCACCACGGTGACCTTGCTGGTGACGCCCAGCGACGCCGAGACATTGACGCTGGCGAACGGCGAAGGCCGCATCCAGCTGGTGCTCCGCAATTCCAGCGACGAAGGCGTCGAGAAAACCTCGGGACGCTATGTGGCGGAATTGTACGGCGCGGCTCGCCGGACGACGCCGGCTCCTGTGGCGAAGGCCGCGCCTGCTCCCCGGCCGGTGGCAGCGGTTGCTCCGCCGGTGGTGATCCCGATCGCACCCCCGCCGCCTCCTCCGCCTGACCAGATCGTGGTGTTTCGCGGCGACAAGAGGACCGTGGAAATCATCCCGAGGGGCAATTAAATACGACCGCCGTATCCATCCAATTCAAGGAAACGACTATGAATCTCATTCGCGTGTTTGACAATGTCGCTTGCGGGCAGACCCGCCGGATCATGTTAACGGTGGCGCTGCTGGCGCTGGCGGCAGGAACCTGCCTGGCGCAAGGAGCCGAGGACTTGCGGATCACCGTCGGCAAGAGCATCGTGATCGATTATCCCGGCGATATTCGCCAGATCTCCACCAGTAATCCCGAGATCGTGGATGCCAGCCCGGTCACCACGCGGGAAATCCTGATGAGTGGCAAGGGCCTGGGCTCGGCCACTATGGTCGTGTGGAGCAAGAGCGACCAGCGCATGTTCTACAACGTGACGGTGGAGCTCAATCTGGAGCCGCTCCGCCGCATTCTGCAGGATACCTACCCGAACGAGAAGATCGATATCCACAGCTCGCGCGATTCTCTCACCTTGAACGGGACGGTTTCGAGCAAGGACATCGCGGACCGCGCGGCGGCACTCTCGTCGACCTTCGCCAAGACCGTGGTCAACAACCTGGTGATCCCCAGCCCGATCGAGAAACAGATCCTGTTGCGGGTCAAATTTGCAGAATTGGATCGCACCAAGGCGCTGCAGTACGGCGTGAACTTCCTCTCGAAAGGAGCCCTCAACACCGTGGGGGCCATCAGCACCGGACAGTTCGGTTCGGCCACGGTGAATCCAACGACGGTGACTTCACAGGCCGGAGTTACCAACAGTGCCGGAACCATTACGGTATCCGACGCTCTTAACTTCTTCGCCTTCCGGCCGGATCTAAACATCGCCGCGTTCGTGCGCGCGTTGCAGGACGACAACATTTTGCAGATTCTGGCTGAGCCGAACCTGGTGACCACCAACGGAAAGGAAGCCAACTTCATCGTGGGCGGAGAATTCCCCGTACCCGTATTGCAGGGCGGCGGGAATTCCGGAGCAGTCACCATTCAGTTCCGGGAGTTCGGAATCCGTTTGCTCTTCACGCCCCAGATGACGACCAACAAAACCATCAAACTGGCTCTGCGGCAGGAAGTTTCCACGTTGGACTTTGCCAACGCGGTCACCTTGCAGGGATTTTTGATTCCCGCGCTCTCCACTCGCCGCGCCGAGACCAACGTGGAGCTGGCGGAAGGCCAGACTTTCGTGGTCGCTGGTCTGATGGATAACCGGGAAACCTCGGCCATGTCGCAGATTCCCATCATCAGCAGCATTCCCGTTCTGGGGCAGCTCTTCAAGAGCAAGGTGGAGCGAAAGAACAGCACCGAGCTGGTCATGCTGGTGACGCCGGAAGTCACCGAGCCGCTGGGTCCCAACGATCCCAAGCCCACGCCGTACTTCCCCAAGGATTTCCTGAAGAGGCTGGAGCCCAAGGACGTCCAGCCGGCCAAGTCGGTCCGCAAGAATTAGCAGCTAGAGGAAAGTCGCCGGGAAGCGTATGCAGGAGTTGCTCCAGTGAGCCAGTTATTACATAACGGTCCGGAAATCACCGCGCTGCTGATCGCGCCCGATCGCGATCTGGCGCAGAAATTTCTGGAAACTCTTCCCCAGACCCGGGGCTTTCAGATCCTGGCGGATCTCAAGAATTATCCTCCTCCCCAGACGCTGGAAATCCGGGCGCGGCAACTCAAGCCGCAGGTGATCCTGCTGGATCTGGGGTCGGATCCGGATGCGGCGGTGGAATTGGTCCGCTTCATTGCGTCGTTGAATCCTGCCATCCACGTGGTCGGTTTGCATACGCATAACAATTCCCAGACGATTCTGCAATCCTTGCGGGCAGGAGCAGTCGAGTTCCTGTATGCTCCCTTCGATCTGTCTACCCAAAGGGAGGCGATCGCGCGGCTGCGCCGGCTGGTAGTGCCGGAAAGCCTGCAACGTACCGAAGTCGGCCATGCGGTGGCCTTCAGCAGCTCCAAACCGGGGTCGGGCGCTTCCACCATCGCCACGCAAACGGCCTTTTCGCTGCATCGGCTGACCGGCAAGAGAGTGCTGCTGGCGGATTGCGATCTTACCGGCGGAACCATCGGATTTTATTTGAAGCTCAGCCACAGCTATTCTTTGCTGGACGCGCTGCAGCACGTCGAGCACTTGGACGCGGCTTTGTGGAATTCACTGGCTGTCAATTACGGCGGCGTGGATATTCTGCCCGCTCCGGCCGTTCCCCACGCGGACCCTGTGGATGGCGCCCGCCTGCGGATGCTGGTCGAACAGGCCCGCCACATCTACGATTGGGTGATTCTGGACCTGCCCACGATTTTCAGCCCCACCAGCCTGATGGCGGTGGCGGAATGCGAGCGCGCGTTCATGGTATCCACGGCGGACTTGCCCAGCCTGCATTTGACGCGCAAGGCTCTCACCATGCTCAACCAGTTCGGCTTTCCCAAGGAGCGCTTCCACGTGCTGGTAAACCGCCTGGAACGGCGCGAGGAAATCAGCATCGCCGATATGGAGAAACTCTTCGGCTGCAGCATACACGCCAGCCTTCCCAACGATTATTTTGCCCTTCATCGCGTGGTGACGCTGGGCCAGCCTCTGGGCGCCGAAAACGACCTCGGCCGGGCGATTGAGAGTGTCGCGCAACGTCTGTGCGGCGCCAACGGCAAGCTGGCGCCGCTGCCGCAGCCCGCCCAGGAGTTGAAGCTGGCGACTTCGCGAGTTTGAGGGTTTAAGGAATCCATATGTTCACGTCGCTAGAAAACGGAAACAAGAATAACCAGCAGATCTCCTGGGAACAGCGGCTGCTGAAGAACGCCGGCCGCCAGAAGACCAGCCTGAAGCCGGAATACCAGGAACTGAAGTTCACACTGCACCGCAAACTGGTGGACAAGATCAACCTGGAGGCTTTAGCCAGCATCGACAACCAGCGCGTGCGGGCGGAAGTGCGCCAGGCCGTCATCCAGCTGATTGACGCGGAACCCACGCTGCTCAGTTCGCTCGAGAAGCAGCAGATCAGCGACGAAGTGCTGGATGAAGTATTTGGCCTGGGGCCGCTTGAGCCGCTGCTGCAGGATCCCGGCATCTCGGACATCCTGGTCAACACCTTCCGCCAGGTTTACATCGAAAAGAAAGGTCTGCTGGAGCTGACCAACGTCACCTTCCGCGACGATCAGCACCTGTTGCGGATCATCGACAAAATCGTCAGCCAGGTGGGTCGCCGCATTGACGAATCGACCCCCATGGTGGACGCCCGGCTCAGCGACGGCTCGCGCGTCAACGCCATCATCCCGCCTCTGGCCGTGGACGGACCGCTGCTTTCCATCCGCCGTTTTTCGACCGACAAGCTGATGCCCGCCGACCTGGTGGAGCGCAAGGCGCTGTCGCCCGGAATGATGGAACTGCTGGAAGCCGCCGTCAAGGCCCGCCTGAACATCATCATCGCCGGCGGAACCGGTTCCGGTAAAACTACTTTGCTGAACGCGCTGTCCTGCTTCATCAACGGGAAAGAACGCATCGTCACCATCGAAGACGCGGCCGAATTGCAGCTCAAGCAGCCGCACGTGGCGCGTCTGGAAACCCGGCCGGCCAACCTGGAAGGCTCCGGCGCGGTGCGCCAGCGCGAGCTGCTGGTAAATAGCTTGCGTATGCGTCCCGACCGCATCGTGGTGGGCGAAGTCCGTGGCGAGGAAGCCCTGGACATGCTGCAGGCCATGAACACCGGTCACGACGGCTCGCTGACGACGGTGCACGCCAACGCTCCCCGCGACGCCGTCAGCCGACTGGAAGTCATGGTGTCGCTGGCCAACGCGAACATGCAGCTGGTCTCGATTCGCCAGCAGATCGCCAGCGCGGTGAACCTGCTGGTGCAGGCCTCGCGTATGAGCGACGGTTCGCGCCGCGTGGTTTCCATTACCGAAGTCACCGGCATGGAAGGCGAAGTGGTTACGCTGCAGGATCTGTTCGTGTTCGACAAGCGCGGCCTGGATCCGGATGGAAAGGTGCTCGGCCGTTTTGCCGCCACTGGAATCCGCCCGAAGTTCTACGAAAAGCTGTTGAGCGCCGGTATCCGCCTGCGGCCGGATCTGTTTGACGAAGTGGTGGAGGTTTAAGGTCATGGGATTTCTTCCTCTGGCGATCGTGGTCTGGCTGGCAGCCATGCTGGCCTGGTACCTCATCTCCAAGTATTTCAAGAGCTCGGACGCGGACAAGATCAAGCAGCGTCTCATGGGCGGCGGCAAGGCCCGCAAGAAGGCCAAAGAGGGCAAAGCCGGCGAGCAGTCCGTGATTCAGACCCAGCAGAGCGGCAACCAATTCGCTCAGTTGCTGGTGGAGAAGTATCAGCTGGGTCCCAAGATGCAGCTGTTCCTGGAACAGGCTGGCCTGCGATGGAGTCCCGCGCGGCTGGTGCATTTGTGCATCATGGCGTTTTTCGCCGGACTGGTGTTCGCCTGGGTAGTTCTTCCGGGATCCATCCCCCGCGCGTTCGCCTTCGTCGTGGGCTTGGCGGCCACGCCCGTGCCCGTCGGCTATGTATGGTGGCAGCGCCGCGGCCGGCTGAGGAAGTTCGAGGCGATCTTTCCGGAAACGCTCGAGTTCATCTCGCGCTCCATGCGCGCGGGCCATGCCTTCTCCGTATCCCTTGAAATGATCTATCGCGAGTTCGCCGAGCCCGTCTCCGGGGAATTCCGCCGGACCTTCGAGGAAGCCAACCTGGGTTTGCCCATCGAAGTGGCCTTGCAGGGCCTGGCCAAGCGGATCCCGTCACTGGATGTGCACTTCTTTGTGTCCGCGGTGTTGCTGCAGAAGCGCACCGGCGGCAACCTGGCGGAAATTCTGGACAAACTGGCCTATGTCATTCGGGAGCGCTTCAAGCTGCGCGGACGGATCCGCGCGGTCAGCGCGCACGGACGGATGACGGCGACGTCGCTGAGCTGTATTCCCATCGCGGTCGCCATTCTGATGTTCTACACCAATCCCGACTATGTGAAGTTCTTCTTTGAAGATCAAGTGGGCAACATCATGATGGGCGTGGCGGTCGGCCTGCAGGTGGTGGGTTACTTGATTATGAAAAAAATCGTGAATATCGAGGTTTGAGCCCATGTTCCTGATCACTGTCGTCATATTCGTCACCATGGTGGCACTGGCAACCGCCGCCGGCATGAAGATGTACGTCCGGCCGAAAGAGGCCATGGAGCGCGTGGTGGGCGTGATGGGCCCGGCCGAAACGCAAGTCGAGCATCCCAGCCTGGCGTTCCACGAAATCATCAAGCGGCTCGGTAACTTTGTTCCCCAGTCTCCTAAAGACGTCACGGTGATGCAACGGAGGCTGATTCGAGCCGGCATCCGCAAGGAAGGCGCCCTGAAGGTGCTGTACGGCGCCAAGGTCGCCACGGGAGTTATCTTCCCCCTGCTGGTGTTGACGTTCATGACCGGCGTCGCGACCGATTCCGGCAATAGGATCGCCGTGGGTCTGGCCGCGGCTGCGGTCGGTTTCTTCGGTCCCAATGAGTATGTCCGCCGGATGGCGGCGCGCCGCCAGCATCAGCTGGCCCGCGGTTTGCCCAACGCTCTGGATCTTCTGGTGGTCTGCGTCGAGAGCGGCTTGGGTCTGGATCAGGCCATCCTCCAGGTTTCCAAGGAACTGGAATTTGCGCATCCCGAGATCAGCGAGGAATTCGGCTTTGTCAACCTGGAACTGAAAGCCGGGAAACGGCGCGTGGAGGCCCTGCGAAACCTGGCCGAGCGCACCGGAGTGGACGATCTCAAGAAGCTGGTGGCCGTGCTGATCCAAGCGGACCGTTTTGGAACAGGCGTCGCCCAGAGCCTGAGAGCCCACGCCGACTTCATGCGTATCCAGGCGCGCCAGATCGCCGAGGAAAAAGCCGCCAAACTGGGCGTTAAACTGATTTTCCCGATTTTCTTCTGTATTTTGCCGTCCCTGTTCGTCGTGACGGTGGGCCCGGTCGCCATGCGGATTGTGCGCGAGCTGATCCCCATGATGACCAATCTGTAGTACCGGCTAAAGCTCCGGCCTAGTGAGGCCGAATAGTTATTGTCAGGAAAGGAGAAAGACCGATGTTGGAAACTTCCACGGTTCGGATCGTATGCGCCGTTTTGGCGGTCCTGTTTCTAGGGATCATCGTGCTGCGCCGCAAGAAAAGCGCAGAGTAACGCGCCGTTAGAGCGCGATTTGGAGCAGCAGGCGGCTTTGGATGAGGCGTCACAACCCGGCCGCAAGCGGGAGCACAGCAGGACGCTGGGGTGATGGTCGCTTCAGTGAATGTGAAATCGACAGCAAAGTGTAGCGAAATAGCTCGATCCGGCAGGCCGCGCTCGCAGCGGGTGCGGCAGGCCGGAGAATAAGTTGGACTTCGGAGAGGGATGGAGTCAAGTATGCTTCGTAAGTTTTGGTTTCTGGCGGCAACCGCATTCCTGCTGGCCGGTTCCGCGCTGGCGGGAACCTTCGGGAAAGTAGTCTCGATCGGGGGCCAAGCCAGTGACCTGGCGCTGGATGAGGCGCGCGGCGTGCTGTACATCGCCAACTTCACCACCAACCGCATCGATATCATGTCGCTGCAGAGCAATACCATTCAAATGTCTTTGAATGTGGCCGCTCAGCCAAGCGCTGTTTCGGTCTCTCCGGATGGACACTGGCTGCTGGTGGCGCATTACGGCAATCAGGCCGCTCCCGCCGCTCCCACCAACGGATTGACGCTCATCGATCTGCGAAACAACTATGCGAAACAGGTTTTCGTGCTGCCTGACCCGCCCATGGGCCTGGCGTTTGGCGCCGACAACCGCGCGCTGGTGGTTACCACCAAAAATTTCCTGATCTTCGACCCCGCCGGGTCGACCTCGGTTCTGACTTCGATCGCGGCCCAGGCGGCCAAATCTCTGCCTGTGCCGGCACAAAATTTCCCGCCCAACATCGTGGCAGCGTCGGTGGCGTCTTCTCCCGATGGGCAGTTCATATGGGGCTTCGGAGATACGCTGGAGTTCCGCTACACCGTCTCGACCGGTGCCCTGGATAGTTCGATGTATACCTCCTCCCCGGCGATGGCCCCGCGGACCGTGAGCGTGAGCGCCGATGGCAGCTTTGCGACTCTTGGCTGGACGGTAAAGGACAGCAATCTCTATAACCTGGCACAATTTCCGAACGCCGGCGGGACATTGAACATCGGAACGACGCAAATCGACTCCAGCCGCCATCTGATTTATTCGCAGATGTCGCCGGGGAGCGCTTCCGCCGTGCCGCCGCCGGTGCTCCAGATTAACGACGACGATAACCTGACCGTCCGTGAAAGCCTCAGTCTGCCCGAGAACACCGCGGGCAAGAGCACTCTGAAAAGGGACGGCAGCGTCATGTACGCGGTATCCGATTCCGGAGTTCTGGTTCTGCCGGTGGGAAGTCTGAATCAGTGGCCGCGTCTGGCCGCCTCCGTAGAGGATCTGGTCTTCCGGGGGAATTTCTGCGACCGGACGGTTGGCACGCAAACCTTCGTGGTCACCGATCCGGGCGGAAACAAGACGCCCTTTACGATCTCGTCGTCCAGTCCGGGTGTTCGCGTATCGGCCTCCAGCGCGACCACGCCGGCGGTGATTACCGTCTCGGTGGATCCCAACGTGTTCCAGAACTTCAAGGGCACCGCGGCGGTCACGCTGACCTTGTCCTCGACGCAGGCGGTCAATCTGCCCCCCACGATCCGGGTCCTGGTCAATTCGCGCGAGCCCAGCCAGCGGGGAACCTTCATCGATGTCCCCGGCAGGCTCAAGGATCTGGCAGCCGACCCGGTGCGCGATCAATACTACGTTCTGCGTCAGGATCTGAATCAGGTCCAGGTCTTCCGGGGTTCCAATAATACGCGCATCGCCACCCTGCGGACGTGCACCACGCCGATGTCGATAGCCGTGACCTACGACGCCCAGTATCTGCTGATCGGTTGCGACAATTCCCACTACGCGTGGCTCTATGATCTGGATAGCTTCCAGCGGCAAACCTCCATCCGGATGTTTACCGGAGACTATGTGCAGTCCATCGCTGCTTCCGCCGGGGCCACCCTGGCAGTGACGCGCGATTCGGCGGGCGGCAGCCCCAATATCCACCGCATCGATGTCGCTTCCCGCTCGAGCGTCAGCCTGGCTTCGCTGGGGGTGTGGGAAAACAAAGTGCCGCTGAATACCATGCTCAGCGCGGCGCCCAATGGCTCCACCATCGTGGCGGCTTCCTCCGACGGAAGCGTGCTGTTATATGACGCCAGCGTGGACAGCTTTACGATTTCCCGCAAGGACTTTGCATCTTTGAGCGGCGCCGTGGCGGCCTCCGACTACGGGCAGTACGTCATTGGAAACCAGATTTTCGATTCGTCTCTGGTTCCTACGTCGGCCATTCAGCCCTCCAGCGGCAGTTCTTCCGGATTCGTTTTCTTGGATCAGAACGGCTTGTTTGTCTCGGCTGCCGATTCGGCCAGCCCGGGCGTGCTGGCGCGCGTGAATGCCTCCAACGGTACGGCCACTCTGCCGACGGGAGTGGTGGAAGCGCCTGTGCTGGGAACTGCCGGAAGGGTCTTTACGCGGACCCTGGCGATGTTGGCCAGCCGCAGCGAGATTGTCATCCTGAGCACTTCCGGAATCACCATCTTGCCTCCGAACTATGACGCGCTGGTGGCCCCGCCCCTCATCACCAGCGTGGTAAGCGCCGCCGACCTCGCCTCTCCGGTAGCCCCGGGCGGCCTGATGTCCGTGCTGGGAACCAATTTAAGCGCCACCAATCTGGCGACCAGCCAAATTCCGCTGCCCACCGTGCTCAACGACAGCTGTCTGATCGTGAACGGTCAGCCGGCCCACATCATGTATGTTTCTCCGGGACAGGTCAATGCGCAGATGCCGGCTCAGGCCGCCGGGAGCGTCGCGGTTAGCATGCACACGCCAGGCGGGGTGAGCAATACCTTCTCGTTGACCGTGCTCCCGGGCGCGCCGGCCGTGTTCCGTAGCGCTTCTTCCGGCGACTTGACCAACATACCGACGGTGGTCCGCTTTTCCAACGGACTGGTGGTTACCTCCACCAATCCCGTGCATCGGGGCGACATTCTGACGATCTATCTTACCGGGCTGGGCGCCGTGAATCCGCCGGTTGCCGACGGGGTTCCCGCACCGCTTGACCCTCTGTCCACTACGGTGGTTAATCCGTCCGTCCAGATTGGCGGATCTGGTTGCCCGGTACTGTTCTCGGGCTTGGTGCCCGGATATGTGGGGTTGTACGTGCTGAATGTAAGCGTCCCCAGCTCGACCCCGCAAGGCCTCAGTGTGCCGCTGACGATTTCAGAGGGCGGCTTCAGCTATTCGCAGAACGTGCGCGTCGTACAGCAAGAGTAAGCGCGCACCACAAGCATGAAATCGCGGCGCAGACCGCGAACCCAAATCCTTGGGGGATCAGAAAGAGGAGCGTATGAAACTCATTCGTTTGTTCGTAGTGTGTTCCGCGGCAGCCATGCTGCCCGCGGCGATGGCCCAGAAATGGGAGTTCGGTATGGGCGCGGGCGGCGGCTTCTATACTCCGCAGGACGTGAAGTTAGGGTCCGATTCTGCCTCGGCCAAGTTCAAGACCAACGTGGCGGTGAGCACGTGGGTGGGCAACAATATCAGTGAAAGAGTGGGCGGGGAGCTGCGCTACAGCTATCAGATCGGCGACATGCAGCTCAAGCGCAACTCCGCGGAAGCCGTGTTCGGCGCCGAGAGTCATACCATCAACTACAACTTCTTGTTCTATACCCAGCCGTCCGAAGCCAAGGTTCGGCCGTTTCTCTCGGCGGGCGCTGGAATGAAGTTTTACCGCGGTACCGGCACGGAGAGCGTGACCCAGCCTCTCAGTCAGTTTGCGCTGCTCACCAAAGCCAATGATTTGACGGGAGTGGTCAGCGTGGGCGGCGGCGTCAAGATGAAGCTGGGGTCTCGCGCCTGGCTGCGCTTCGATGTCCACGATTACATGTCGCCCTTCCCCAAGCAGGTGATCGTACCCAACGTCGGCGCCAACGTCGAAGGCTGGGTCCACGATATCGTGCCCATGGTGTCCATCAGTTTCGGGAATTAGTCGCATCCTTCGGGTACCTGTTCTGCAGGATTCCCGCGTTGAGTCCTATGTGAGTACGAGAAGGCCGGGACAAGCCCCGTGTGTCATAAGTGGGGTATTGGTGGGTGGCTTACAGGCGGCACCCGGCCTTTTCTTTCTCTCGAGCCCCGCCCCGCTGGCGGCAGGGGACTACGCGGGCACGGTTCTGAACCCTAAAGGGTCCCCGCCCAGCCTGCCGATAGATCCCTAGCTTCAGCTATGTACTTCAACGCCACGCCTACCAATTTCACCGAGCTGCTGGTGGTGTGTCTGGCGGTGGTCTCGCTGATCATGCTGCTGCGGAAGCGCTATGACAGCAACCTGCCGCTGATGTTCTACACCCTGGCGGTGATGTTCACCAACGCCGTCGATCGCCAGGTGAACCCGGCGATCCTGTACGGCGGCCTGGCCTTCTGCCTGATCCTGCGATTTGAGTTCATGGGATCGGGCATCTCCAAGCTGGTCGCGTTCCTGGCCAATGCCGGGCTGGTAATGATGATCTACCTGATGATGTCCGACGTTCTGGCGTAGTTATTGCAGCTTCTTTCGATACTCCGGATACATCGTCTCGGCTCCGCCCATCGCCGCGGCCACGGGTACCTTGAAGCGTCCGGCAAACTCTGACAGGAACGGATTATCTCCCGGCATGTAGCTAGGCACGTGGTCGATGCGGCGGCCGGGGATCTCTTCGACGTACTCGCAGGGATACAGCCATCCCGTCGTGATGCCGCCCGTGCCCAGCCCCGCGACGTTGACGTTCACCGTGAAATCCTGGCTCTTGATCAGCGGTTCGGTCAAGTATTCCGGATCGGTCACCACGGTAACGTGCGTCAGGTGATCGTCGTGCCGGATGAAATGTTCCACCAGCGTGATCCGGTCGCTCGAGGGCAGGCCGTTGCGGCGATGCCAGCCCTGCTTAATGTGCGTGCTGGTCACCGTGAGGATATTGCCCTCCCACGTGCCTGTGGAGAAACCCATCCAGGTGTGCGCCGCATACGCGGGCGGATGCGGGCGTCCATCCATGTAGATGGTCCGCCACTGTTCGTAGTTGCTGATGTACTGCCGGATGGCGATCAGATCCTGCGTCTGCGGATCGCGCTCTTCCCAGATGCGCAGCAGCAGCGGACCGCGATACATATAGGCGACCGTGTGAACCTGGCACTGATGTTCGGGAAGCGTCAGCCGCGAAGGGTCCCATGCCAGGGCCCACTGCCGCGCCGCGTCGTTGATCGGCAGCCCCAGGAAGTCGGCCAGCTCCGGTCCGGGGATGCGCTCGGGCTGATCTTCGTGAAATACCGGACTCCAGATGCCGGTCAGATCGAGCTGGGCGAACAGCGGGCGGCCGAGCAGCAGCGCGATCCCCAGCAGGACGAGTCTCACGGTTTTTCCACCGGGAGCCCCGCCGCGTTCCAGGCCCGCCAGCCTCCATCCAGCGAAATCGCGTTGGTATAGCCCATCTTCTGCAGCGCGTCGGTCACCAGAGCCGAGCGGTATCCGCCGCCGCAGTACAGCACCAGGTTCGTCGATTTGTCCGGAATTTCCGACTCGATGTCGCGCTCGATGATGCCCTTGCTCAAGTGGATCGCCTTGGCGGCGTGGCCCGCCGCCCACTCATGATCCTCGCGCGTGTCGATCAGCACGTGACCATCGGCCGGCATCTTGCGGTATTGCTCGATGTCGACCTGCTTCACGCGTGATTTGGCCTCGTTCACCAGCTTGAGAAATCCCGGGTTGTGGGTCTTATGCGGCGTGCTCACTCGCTTATTCTCCGGATGCGGGCCCCAACTCCGGCCAGCTTGGATTCGATCTTCTCATAGCCCCGATCGATATGATACACGCGGTCGATCAGGGTTTCGCCTTTTGCCGCCAGGCCGGCTAGAACCAAGGACGCGCTGGCGCGCAAATCGCTGGCGATCACCTGCGCTCCCGATAGCGGCGTGGGCCCGGCAACGATCGCCTGACGGCCTTCGAGGCGGATGTTCGCACCCATGCGCGCCAGTTCCTGCGCGTGCATAAAACGATTCTCGAAAATCGTTTCGGTGATGAAGGAAATTCCCTGGGCCTGCGTCATCAAGGCCATGAACTGAGCTTGCAGGTCGGTGGCGAAGCCGGGATGCTCTTCGGTGGTGATATCCACATTCTTAAGGCGTCCCGGCACGCGCACCCGCAGACGATCCGGCGCAACCTCGGTCACTTCCACACCGGATTGCTGGAGCTTGGCGATCAGAGCGCGCAGGTGCTCCGGCATGCATCCGCGTACGGTGAGATCGCCGCGGGTGAGCGCTCCTCCGATCAGGAACGTTCCCGCTTCGATGCGATCGGGAATGATGGTGTGCTGGGCTCCGCCCACGCTGGCCACGCCCTGCACTCGAATGGTGGAAGTGCCGGCGCCTTCGATCTTTGCTCCCATGGCGATCAGGAGAGCGGCGAGATCGGCCACTTCCGGCTCGCGCGCCGCGTTTTCGATCACGGTTTCCCCGCGCGCCAGCACGGCCGCCATCAGCAGATCTTCGGTGCCGGTGACCGTGATACGGTCGAACTGCACCTGGGTGCCCTGCAGACCGTTGGGCGCGTTCGCTTCGATATATCCGTGCTCCTGGCGGACTTCCGCGCCCAGGCGCTCCAGGCCGGCGACGTGCAGATTGATGGGGCGCGCGCCGATGGCGCAGCCGCCCGGCAGCGAAACTCGCGCCCGCCCGCAGCGGGCCACCAGGGGGCCCAGCACCAGGCTGGAGGCCCGCATGGTTTTCACCAGCTCATAGGGCGCTTCCGGAAACTGGACTTGTCCGGCGCAGATGGTTACGCGGCCATCCTGCTGCGAAACCTCAGCACCCGTGTGCCGGATCAGGTCGAGCATGGTGCCGATGTCGCGCACCTGCGGGATCCGGTTCAGGGTTACCGGCTGGGCGCTCAACAGGCATGCTGCCAGCGCTGGAAGCGCCGAGTTCTTTGAACCGCTGACAGAGATCTCGCCAACAAGCGGGACGCCGCCCTCGATCACCAACTTATCCAATTGCTTTCAAAGCCTCCCGGATTCTGCCGTGGGCGCGCGTCAGCAGGGTCTCGGCTTCGTCGCGAGATATACCTTTTTTCTGCATCACGATCGCAGTTCGAACGGTCCGCCCGGCCCGATCCAGCAGGTCAGCCGCCTGCTCGTAGGTGACTCCTGTCGCTTGCTGGATGATGCGGCGGGCTCGGTCCTCCAGCTTTTGGTTGGTGGGCTGGACATTCACCATCAGATTGCCATACACATGGCCGAGTTTCACCATGACGGCTGTGCTGATCATGTTCAACACCAGCTTCGTGGCGGTTCCGGCTCGGAGCCTGGTGGAGCCCGTTAGGATCTCCGGGCCGGCGATGGGTTCGATCTTGTACTGGACCAACCGGGACAGCTCGGAGTTCGGTACGCAACAGATCCCGCAGGTGATGCCTCCCAGGTCGCGGGCTTTCTTTACGGCGCCAAGGACATAGGGGGTTCGACCGCTCGCCGAAATCCCCACCAGGACGTCGCCCTTGCGGAACCCGGAGCCTTCCAGGTCCCGGGCGCCAGCCCCAGCATCGTCCTCAACTCCTTCCAGGGATTGCGTTAAGGCTCTTTCTCCGCCAGCCATGATCCCGCGAACCAGGCCCGGGGGGACTCCGAAGGTCGGGGGGCACTCGGCGGCATCCAGGACCCCCAGGCGTCCGCTGGTGCCTGCTCCAAGATAGGTTAGGGAGCCTCCAGCCTCCAAGGCGGCGGCGATGGCGTCGACCGCGGCCGCGATGCGGGGGATCTCGATCTGGACTGCCTGGGCCACCTGAGCGTCGGCCGCGTTCATCATTTCGAGCAACTGGAGGGTTGAAGACTGGTCCAGTTCGCGGGATTCCGGATTGGATTGCTCGGTCAGCAGCCTTTCGAGCATGGTTTGGGCTTTTCGAGAAGGTTCCCGAAGACTGTATTGTACACGGAGGGACTACGCACCTACTTGAAACGTGGAATCTGTGTACTGGAGCTTGCAGGGAAACACCTAAAAGAGTACCTAGTACTGGTGGTCCCCATAGACCGGTAAGGATCTATAAGCTACTGATTACACATAGTTTGCTTGTATTCGTCCAGCCGGCGACGGTAGTTCTGCGTCGAAGAATGTTTCTTGACTTAGATAAGTGAAGGACCCTATACTAGCGGAG
>DATIRX010000661.1:0-1590 GCA_035469225.1 Bryobacteraceae bacterium | reverse complement strand
GTCGGCCGATCGCCGGTGCGCAGCTTTCAGATGATGGCCGGGCAGCTCTTCGCGCTGGCGTTGCCCGCGGTCTCCGGATTCTCTTCGCCGCGCGCGTGGGCATTCGGACTCATCGGTATTGACGAATATCTGCGGCGGCTTAGCGGCGATAGCATGGTCACGCAGACTCGCGAGACGCTGATCTGCCGCCTCATGAACCGTTTCGACGCGAGCGCGCATGCCGACTGGCCGTGGTTCGAAGAGGAACTGTCCTACGACAACGCGAAGCTCGCGCAGGCCTTGATTGTGAGTGGACAGGCGACCGGACAGAAGCCCGTGCTCGAGCGCGGCCTGGCGGCCCTGCGCTGGCTCACCCAGTTGCAGATCGCCGAACAGGGACATTTTCGCCCGATCGGCAGCAACGGGTTCTACCGCCGCGGCGGCGTGCGCGCCCACTTCGACCAGCAGCCGGTCGAGGCGCAGGCGACCGTCTCCGCCTGTCTGGCTGCGTATCGCGCAACGTCCGACCCCTGCTGGTATGAACATGCGCAATGCGCGTTCGACTGGTTCATCGGCTGGAATGATCTCGGGCTGGAACTCTATTCTCCGGAAGCCGGCGGCTGCTGCGACGGCCTGCATGTGGATCGTGTCAACGGGAATCAGGGCGCCGAATCCACCCTGGCATTCCTGCTCTCGCTGGCGGAAATGCGATTGGCACAGAACATACAGACGAGTTTCAAGGAGCCGATCGCCATCTCGGAGTAAGCCGTCCCATGCCAATCCATCTCATTCGTTCGACCACGATTCTCAAACCCGATCAGTCCCGCGTGCTCCTGCGCCCGTTCCATCCCGGAGGGCCCGAGCGAGTCGCCAGAATCATCGCGAGCATCATGGATCTTCCAGAGGATCGCGTTGGCCTGCTGCTCAATGAAGTCTGCGCCGATTTCTCCCGCCGCCACCAGCAGATCCGCCGTCTCTTCCTGGAGCGATTCGACCAGGTCCGCGGGTCGTTGTCGCCGGAGCAGCCGCTTTCCGACGCAAGAAAACTCCTGATTGGCTCCTATTTTCTGGCGGAATACTCCTCGGAATCCGCGGCCCTGTTCAATCCGTCCATCGTTCTGCACCCTGACCAGACGGATCTCCCGCCCGGCGCTGTGCGGTTTGTCCTCAGCTTGCGCGCTACCGGCGAAGGACATATTTCGTCGATTACGTTCCGGAGCGGGATCGTCTACGCGGACCAGCGAGTGGAGGTCCTGCCGGCCGAGGGCTTTCTGACGGAGCCGCGCCAGATTCCAAATCCGGTGTACGAGAAGGGGCTGTTCGCCCGCAAGCTGTCGGAGCTGGGACTGGAAGGCGAGTTCACACGCCGGGTGATGCGCAAACTCAGCGAGTCCTTTACACTGGAGCAACTTCGCGCCGGGCTGCAGGCGGAGGAGTTCACCGGACAGGACGGAAACACGCCGGAGGACCAGGCCACAGCGCACGGCATATGGATGCTGGCCCGCTCGAATTATGAAGTCCATTTCCAGCCGGAACAGCAGCTTTCCGAACGCATTCTTTTTCCGGCCACCCCCTCCCAGCGCAACGGGATCGAGGATGCCCGCTTCGTGT
>DATIRX010000660.1:0-5801 GCA_035469225.1 Bryobacteraceae bacterium | reverse complement strand
CTGCGAACAATGTAGTACAGCTTCTTGCCGTCTGCAGAAATCGTAGGCTGAAAGCTAAACGCTTCCGATGTCATTTGCCGGTCGCCGCGTGAATCATGTACCCAGATCGTGTCCTGGTACGAGCCGATCGAAGTAACTAGCGATCGGCCATCGGGAGCGACATCCACTCCCTCTTCTTCGGTTGTCCCAAAGGTGATTTGTTCCGGCGCACCGTCCGGAAAGCGTTGCCGCCAGATGTGCGAGCCACTGCCCGTATCGGCCGAAAAATACATAAACTTCCCGTCTGGCGCCCACGCCGCGCGCGCACACCCCGTGGGACCAACTTTCTTGCCTTTCGCGCTGCCGTCGAAGGGCGCCACCCGGCACTGCCCCCACAACGTCAACACCTCCATGTCCATCGCATTCATCAGGAGCTGTTTATGATCCGGCGACAGAAAAGAGAGATGATTCATGATGCCGTCCTCGACATACACCGTGCGTTCATTCGCCCGGCTCTCGGTGGAGGTGGCGACACCCATGGTGATTCCTTTCCCGGTCATATAGGAGAAGAGAATGTTCCTATCATCGATCCAGGTCATGCCCATGCCGTTGGTCAGGAGGCGGCGTGGCTCCTGCCCGCCGATCACGGGAACAACGTATGTGTTAAAGCCCGTTGTCTCGAGCGCCATGTAAGCGATGCGCGAGCCATCCGGTGAGAATCGCGGCCATCCCTTGTAGGGCACGCGGTCATGCGTGAGCTGTACAGGATCTCCATCCGGGAGGAGCTTGACATAAATCTCAGTCGGATCGCCCGCGGCCTGGACTCCGGTGGAGGTGCCGCGCACGAAAGCGAGCATGCGGCCATCCGGCGAGAGTGCCGGATCGATGGCGGAGTCGACGTTGGTGAGCTGGGTGTACTGCGCAGAGCCGGGTGGAGTGGAGGTGTTGGATCGGAACAGAAGCAGCGCAGCTCCGGCGATCACGATGCCCGTCAACGCCGCCGCGGCCCACTTGAGGCGGGACGCGGATCGCTGCCGGGTTGGGACGGGGGCCGCCGAAACCTCCATGCTCTGGCGCATCAGGCGGCGCATGTCCGCCACCATCTCGCGCATGGACTGGTAGCGTTGCACGGGGTCTTTCCTCAGCGCCTTTTCCACGAGCGCGCGAACCGGCGCTGGGATTTCGTCCCCAAGCGGCTGCGGCGAGCCGTGGATGATGGTTTGCAGGATTTCCAAATCCGTCGAGCCCTCGAACGGGCGGCGGCCGGCCAGCATCTGGTACAACACGATGGCGAATGAGAAGACATCGCTGCGAGCATCCAACGCCCTGCCGGAGGCCTGCTCCGGCGACATGTAGGCAATCGTGCCAATGAGGGCGCCCCGGCGGGTGAGTTCCTCGGTCATGGTGCGCGTCGCGCCGTCGTCAGCGGGTTGCTCGGCGAGTTTCGCCAGACCGAAATCGGCGAGCTTGGCATAACCGCTCTTGGTGACGAGGATGTTGGCGGGCTTGATGTCGCGATGCAGAATCCCGGCTTCATGCGCTGCGGCCAGGCCATCGGCGACGCCCACCAGAAGTTCGATGGCGTCGCGCCAGGTGTGAGGCCCGGCGTTGGCCCAATCCTTGAGGGTGCCGCCATCGATGTACTCGGTGATCAGGTATTGGCGGCCGTCGATTTCCCCCGCGTCAAGCACGGTAAGTATGTGCGGGTGGTTGAGCGAGGACGCCATCTGCGCCTCGCGCTGGAAGCGCCGACGCGCCGCGGCATCGGCGACTTCCTCGGACAGAACCTTGACCGCCACTGGACGGTTGAGTTTGACATCGAGCGCCCGATAGACCGCACCCATGCCGCCCTCGCCGAGTTTAGACTCGATGCGGTAGGCGCCGATCTGTGTTCCCGGAGTGATGGCCGCAGGCCCTGGATTGTTCAGAATGCTCCATTCGTCCGAGTTCATGGCGCTATGCGGTCGGCCCGGAGATCATCATCACAATATCAGAGTTTTTAGACGACAACGGCCGGGCAGCCGCACCCCAGCGGAATGGGAGGCCGGTCCGCAACCGCGCGGAAGCGGAATCACAGGGAACCGCGCCGGGCGCCAGCTCAGACTTCCAGGATCACCGGCATGATCAGCGGACGACGCTGGGTCTTCTTGCTCAGAAACCGCTTGAGATCGGCGCGGATCTTTTCCTGCATCACGCCCCAGTCGCCGCGCTCTTCGGCGGTAGAAGCCTCCAGAGTCTTCATCACGATCTGGCGAGCCTCCTTCAAGACTCCGTCGGTGTCTTCCGAGATGAAACCCCGGCTGACGATTTCGGGCAGCACTTCGCTGCGCCCGGTGTGCTTGTTGATCAGGATGATCGGCAGCACGAATCCGTCCTCGGAGAGATGGCGGCGGTCGCGGATGACGAAGTCCTGCACCACTTCATCCAACGTGCCGGAGTCAATGCAGATGCGGCCCACCGGAACGGATTCGCCTTTGCGGGCTCCGCGGCCGTCGATCTCCAGCGTATCGCCGGACTCCAGCACGAAGGTGGCTTCCAGGCCTGAGTGGCTCAGATGCTGGGCTAACTTGGCGTGGCGCTCCAACTGCCGGTATTCGCCATGCACGGGCACAAAATACTTGGGACGGACCAGGTTCAGAACCAGCCGCAGCTCCTCGGCGCTGCCATGACCGGAGACGTGTATGGGCGGGTTCATGGTCCCGTACACCACGTCGGCGCCGCGCCGCGAGATATGGTTGATCATCCGGTAGATGGCCTTTTCGTTCCCCGGAATAATGCGCGCGCTCAACGCGACCGTATCACCGCGCTCGATGCTCAGATGCTTGTGATTATCGACGGCTACTCGCGACAGCGCCGACATGGGCTCGCCTTGCGTCCCGCTGACCACGCACGCGACTTTGTTGGGAGGCAGCGACATGGCATCCTGCGGGCGCAACAGCACGCCGTCGGGAATCGTGAGCAGTCCCAGCTCGTGCGCGATCTCGGTGGTGTTGGTCATGCTGCGGACGAAAAAAGCCACTTTGCGGCCGTACTGGTGGGCGAAATCCAGGATCTGCTGGAGGCGGTGAATCGATGAGCTGAAGCAGGAAATGATCAGACGCCGCGGCGTTCTTGCGAACAGATCCTCCAGACGCGGCCCTACGGCGCGTTCGCTCTCGGTATAGCCGGGGCGATCGACGTTGGTCGAATCCGACAGCAGCAGCAGCACGCCGCGTTTCCCGTAGTCGGCCAGCGTGTGCAGGTCAAAGAGGATGTTGTCGGTGGGCGTCGGATCCACCTTGAAATCGCCGGTGTGGATGACGACTCCGAGCGGTGTGGTGATGGCCAGCATCACGCAGCTCACGATGGAATGCGTGACGTGGATGAACTCGATCGAGAAGGGTCCCAGCTCCAGGCGGTCGCCCACCTTGACCGCGTTGAGCTTGACGTCATCCGCCATGCCGTGCTCTTCCAGACGCCGCTCTACCAGGGCCAGCGTGAAGGCCGTGCCGTACACCGGCACGGAGATCTCGTTCAGAAGAAACGGCACGCCTCCGATGTGGTCTTCGTGGCCGTGCGTCAGAATGACGCCGCGGACTTGCGCGGCGTTCTGTTTCAGGTATGTGAAATCGGGCGTGACGATATCGACGCCCAGGAGTTCGTCATCCGGGAATGCCATCCCGGCGTCCACTACGATGATGTCGTCGCCGTAGCGGATGGCCATGGAGTTCATGCCGAACTCGCCCAGCCCGCCCAGAGGAATGATCTTCAGTTTTTGATCGGACAAGTCTCAAGCGTATCAGGATTAGAGAGAATCAGCGCGGAATCTCGCGTCCCAGATAGCGCGAGACGGCGGTCCACAGCTCGCTGGCGTCAATCGGCTTGGACAGGAACGCCTGCATGCCGATGGCGCGGCATTGCTCACGCACCTGGTCCGAACAGCTGGCCGTCAAGGCGAGAATCGGGATGGTTGCGTAGCCCTGCATCCGGCGGATTCTGGAAGCCGCCTCCAGCCCGTCGATCTCGGGCATCTGCAGGTCCATGAGAATCAGATCGTAATGCTTTCGGGCCACAGCTTCGAGCGCCTCGCGCCCCGAGGCGACGCAGTCGACGTTCTTGAGCCGGCGCTTCAGGACGTGTCGCAGGACCGTGATGCCGATGGGGTCGTCCTCGACCGCCAGTACCGCCGGACCGAGGTCGGCCGGCCGGGACCGCTGGTTGTCGGATGCTGCCGGCCGGCGCAGCGCAACTTCGAGCGTGAAGGTGGATCCCACCCCGGGCTCGCTTTCGACCAGAATCTTTCCGCCCATGATTGTGGCCAGCTTGTGCGCCAGGGCCAAGCCCAGGCCGAGGCCGGGATAGGCCCGCGTCAAGCCGCTTTCCCCAGACTGGAAAGATTCAAACATGGAGGCGATCTTGTCCTTCGGAATTCCGATTCCGGTATCCCGCACCTCGGCCACCAGCACTTCGGGATGCTGCGGCACCGAACGCATCGAGACCTGCACTTCCACAGATCCGGTGTGGGTGAACTTAACCGCATTGCCGATCAGGTGCCCCAGTAATTCCCGCAGCCGCGAGGCGTCGCCGATCAGGGTTTCCGGAAGTCCGGGATCCATGGTCAGCCGCAGCCGGAGCTGCTTCACTTCGGCTTTGGAACGCTGTTGGGCAACGGCCGCCTCCAGCATCTCCCGTACGCTGAACTCGATTTCTTCCAGGCTGACCTGCCCGGCGTCCAGGGCTGCATATTCCAGGCTGGCGTTCAGCAGATCGGAGAGCGATTCGGTGCACACCCGGGCAGCGTTGATGTAGTCGCGCTGGTCATCGTCGATGGCCGTTTCGAGCAGCAGATCCAGCATGCCGATGATGCCGCTGAGAGGGGTGCGAATCTCATGATTCAGGCTGGCGAGGAAAATGCCTTTGATTTGATCGAGTTGCGGCCGGGCGGACGGGGATTCCGGCATCATTTCCCCGGGATCGCGGGCCTCGTCAATCGGAGTTACGTGTACCACCATGCCGAAACCTATGCATCGGCAATTACGGGGGCTTAGTTTAGGGTCTTGATCGTAGCTCTTACGATTTAGGCGCTAAGGCTTTTTCGGTGGCGCCGGCGGCTTGGTCTCTTTATTGGGCTCAACCTCATCACCGAAGGTGATCGTAGTGCTCGCCTTGAACTGCTTATAGTCCTCATACCGGACGGTCTGCTTGATCCGCTGGTCAAACTCGGGGAAATGCAGAGTCGCGTTGGCGATGGTATAGGTCGGGAACCAGTATTTGCCGTCAATCTGCTCCCGGTAGGTCTCGAACTTGGGGTAGGCGTTCCCTTTCTTGAAGACTCCGGTGCCGCGCCCGTAGCTCTTCACGATCTGCAGGTCCCGATCGTCGACCCAGACGATGCCTTCAAAGTAACGCTGCCCTGGATCCACCTTCTTGGGTTTTACGGCAAACGTGTAGCAAGGGATCTCATCCAGGGTTTCTTTGCCGATATAGCGGATCAGGTATTTGGGCACCTCGGATGTGGTTAAGACGAAGGGTTGGACGCTCTTCAAGTCTTCCATGTCCTCGGGGGTCAGCAGGATCTTGCTGAGGGTGGAAACGGGCGCGCGCGTCACACGTTCATTGCGCTTGCCAGCGGCGTCGAAGACGATATCGGATACGGTTTCCCAGCGGCCGCTTACGGTTCCGGACGGCTCCAGTTCTTGAATTCGGGCGGTCTGGTGATACGTGTAGTTCTCCCGCGCCTTGGCGAACTGGGCCTCATTGGCGGCGAACTTCTGGATGATCTCGTCGATCTGCGCCTGCGACAGCTCCGGCGAATCGGCCGCCAGTAATCCCACTGCTCCCAG
>DATIRX010000659.1:0-14387 GCA_035469225.1 Bryobacteraceae bacterium | reverse complement strand
GCGGACTACCTGGAAACGCTCACGACGCCCACCAACATCAGACGATTCCTGTCCCTGGTGAACCGCGAACGTTTGGCATGTATGCTTCGCCTGATGTTGGATGAATCGGAGTTTCTCTCGCCGCATGGGATCCGCTCGCTGTCCCGGTACCACCGGGAACATCCCTACACGCTGCGGCTCGATGGGGCGGAACACCAGATCGACTATCAGCCGGCCGAGTCGCAAACCGGCCTGTTTGGCGGCAACTCCAATTGGAGAGGTCCCATCTGGTTCCCGATTAACTTTTTGATCATCGAGGCGCTTCAGAAGTTCCACTACTTCCTCGGCGATGAACTCCAGGTGGAGTGCCCCACCGGCTCCGGCCGCCGTTTAAACTTGTGGCAGGTGAGCTTGGAGCTGGAGCGCCGGTTGACCCGCCTCTTTCTCCGGGACGGGAATGGCCGCCGGCCGTTTTACGGAACCACCGAGAAGTTTCAAAGCGATCCGCACTGGAGGGATCTGGTGCTGTTCCGGGAGTATTTCCATGGCGAGGACGGCCGCGGCCTGGGCGCCAGCCACCAGGGCTGGACCGCGCTGGTCGCGAAGCTGATCCAGCAAAGCTACCTTGCACGAGACGGAGATTTCCACGCGTAAGAACAGGAGCAACGGCAAATGGCAGCCCTAAAAGGGAGCAAGACTCACGAGAACCTCAAAACAGCGTTCGCCAACGAGGCCCAGGCCAATCGGCGCTATTTGTACTTCGCCCGGCAGGCCGACGTCGAAGGCTATCCGGAGATCGCGGGATTGTTCCGCGACACGGCGGAGGGCGAAACAGGCCATGCGCATGGCCACCTGGACCAGCTCCGCACGGTAGGCGATCCGGTAACAGGGAAGTCCATCGGCACAACGCTGGAGAACTTGGAAGCTGCGATCGCGGGAGAGACCCTCGAGTTCACCACCCTGTACCCGGCCATGGCCGCAACCGCGCGCGAAGAAGGGTTCCCGGAGATCGCGGATTGGTTTGAGAGGCTGGCGAAAGCGGAACACAATCACGCCGATCGCTTCCGGCGGGGGCTTGACTCCACGCGTTGACGGCGAGGCGGTAGCACCAAGCGAACCTGTGCTAGAATTTTTTCCGGCGCGGACCGTACCTGAATCTGTTGTCCGCGAGTACTCTGGCTCTGCGAGCCGCACGCACCGGCCGTGACCTGATCAAGGAGGGCACCGATTATGGGTTCTACCAGACGCACCGTACTGAAGACAGGCGCGGCAGCCACGGCAATGGCCGCAGCGCCGCAACTATTTGCCCAGCAGAGTGGAAAGGGGGGAACTGCCGGGTCGTTCTACCAGAAGGATTCCGTCCGCATCCACTATGAAGAGCACGGCTCCGGCTTTCCGCTGTTGCTCATTGCCGGAGGGGGATTGAACTCGACCATCTCCGGCTTGACCAGCGGGTCGCCGTTCAACCCCATCGAAGAGTTTAAGGGAGAGTACCGCTGCATCGCCTCGGACTTGCGCAACGCCGTGGAGGGCCAGTCCACGGGCCCGCTCGAGGTCGACCGGCCCTGGGATTCCTTTACCGATGACCACCTCGGCCTGATGGATCACCTGGGCATCCAAAAATTCATGGTGCTGGGTTTCTGCATTGGCGGCCCCTTTATCTGGAACCTGTTGCGGCGGGCGCCGGATCGTGTTGTCGCAGCCGTGCTGGCGCAGCCCAGCGGGTCGCGTCCGGAGATGCGCGACTTGTTCTACGAAAATAATATGACCGGCTGGGGTCCGCAATTCGTGAAGCGGCGCCCTGAGATCAAGATGGAGACGGTGAACAAGTTTCTGACCAAGATGTACCGCAACAACCCCGACTTCGTCTTCACCGTGACGCGCGATTTCGTGCGCACTTGTCAGACGCCCGTGCTGATCCTGCCGGATGATATCCCGGCGCATCCCTACGCTGTCGCGATGGAAGCCGCGATGCTCGCGCCAAAGGCCGAAGTGAGTATGTTCCCCTGGAAGGAGCCCAAGGAGCGAATTCCCCTGGCGGTGCGCCAGATACGATCGTTTCTAAGGGCGCATCGGCCTGCCTAGACGGCACTCTCCATGCGAAGGGCAGGGGCCGTCCCAACCTTCTTGAAGCGGATCACCATCGCCGTGGTGGTTGAGAATCCGGATGCTGCTATTGCTTCGGCGCCGGGCGAGGCTCGGAAGCCGGCGGAACGATATTCTTCATCCGCATGTAAACCACCATGCTTCCGTAAATCTCGTTGTTGTGGCCGTAATTCAGCGTCAACAGTCCCATGCGCAGATTGCGCGTCTGGCGTCCATTTTCCTGGGTGATGTCGATGACCTCGGCGCCGGAGGCGTCGGTCAGTGCACTGTAGGCGCCGTCACAGTACGTGAACGCGTCGTTCAGCACCTTCATGATCTCGGCTTTCGATGTCAGCTTGTCCAGATTGCCCGGGTTGGGATTCTTCTCTCCCTTGGCCTGCGAACACCACAGGAAGTTGTAAAACGCCACATGGCTCACCTGTTGGCCGAAGGTGCGCACTTCCTGCTGGGCGCCGGGACGCATGCCGTAGTTTTCTTCCGGCATCTTTTCGGCGGATCGCACGATGTTGTTCCGATTGCCCGTGTAGGCATTGCGGAGCCACGTGGACAGAGGATTGGCTTGAGCCGGTGGAGGTGCTTGCGCGGAAGCGGAAATCGTAAACACGCAGGAGAGGACGAGCACGGAGAACTTGTTCATAGCGAATCCAAATATACCAAACAGCGCCCTAATCTCAGGCCTTGGGGGTACACTAATTCCTGAGGTGACATCTTTTATGCGCGCTCTCCTGCTGGCCTCGCTGCTGGCATGTTCGGTGTGGGGCCAATCCTCCCTTTCGGGTTCTGTCCTCGATGCGGGCGGCGTCGCGGT
The DNA here is from genome assembly GCA_035469225.1 of Bryobacteraceae bacterium. GTDB lineage: Bacteria > Acidobacteriota > Terriglobia > Bryobacterales > Bryobacteraceae > Palsa-187. The sequence continues at coordinate 11,494 of DATIRX010000659.1, read as the reverse complement.
GGAAGCCGCCACCGTTCGCGCTCGCAATGTGCAAACCGGAACAGCGTCGAGCGCCGTCACTGCGCGCGACGGCAAATACAGCTTCGGATCTCTCGCCCCGGGAGCGTACGACGTCTCCATTACCGGCGTTCCGGCCATGTCCAACTTCGAGCGAAAGAACGTAACCGTCGGCTCGAAGCCCGCGATTCTTGAGATTCGCATGGACTTCAATACTCAGCTCGGCACGCTGGGTGAGGATCGCGTCAACCTGGCCGCGGACGCCCGCCGTCATAACCCGCCCTCCGGTCCCACACCCCGCACCAAGGACGGCAAGCCCGATCTTTCCGGCGTCTGGTGGCGTCCTGTGGATACCGATGGCGGCAGCCCCCAGTTCCTGCCGGCCGCGGAAAGCGTGGCCCGCGAGCGCCGTGAACACAATAACAAAGATAATCCCCAGGTCCGCTGTCTGCCGGGCGCTGTGCTTCGCTTCGGCCCTCTTTTCGAAATGGTCCAGAGCGAGAACTACCTGGTGATCATCAATGATGACGAGAGCCCCGGATTCCATCAGGTGTACCTGAACGGCCGTCATCCGGAAGATCCGAATCCGGCCTGGTATGGCCATAACACGGCCCGTTGGGACGGCGACACTCTGGTGGTCGACCGGGTCGCCTTCGACGAACGCATCTGGCTCGATCAGGGCGCACATCCCCACTCGCCGAAGCTCCACGTCGTCGAGCGCTACCGCCGGCCCGATCTCGGACATCTGGAATCAGAGGTCACTGTGGACGATCCGGGCGTTCTGGCGAAACCGTACACCATCAAGCGAACGGCTGATCTGGCGCAGGGTTACGATATTTACGAATTCATCTGCGCCGAGAACGAACGGGATGCGCCGCACATGGTCGGCAAATAGAAATGGCCTAGGGAAGCAGGTATCCGCCGTTGGCCAGAATCGCGCGCCCTTCCGCGCCCAGAAGAAACGAGCGGAATTGTCTGGCCTCTTCCGGGTGTGCTGAGGCTGCCACGATTCCCATGGCCTGCTGGATGGGTTTGTGCAGGTGGGCATCGATCTTCAAGACCGTTCCCTTTTCGTGCAGCACCAGCGAATAGGCCGTGAAGGCCGCGCTCGTGCTTCCCGACGCTGCAAATTGCTTGGCCATGCTGATGCTGGTGGCGTAGACCAGCTTGGGCTGGACGGATTCCCACAGACCCGCCCCCTTCAGCACCTCTACCGTCGCCCGTCCGTACGGCGCCAGTTCCGGCTGGGCGATCGCGACGAATCGGACCTGCTGGGCGCGCAGATCCTTCACTTCCTGAACGCCGCTCTTCTCGCCCTCCGGGATCCATAAGGCCAGTTGACCCAGTGCGTAAACGGCCCGGCTATCCGCGGTGATCTTTTGCGCCGATACCAGGGAGTCGACGTGTTCGGTATCGGCTGCGGCAAACAGGTCGAAGGGAGCGCCGTTGTCGATCTGCGTGGCCAGCTGCGCGGTCGAGCCGTAGCTGAAGATCACCTCCACGCCGGTCTTCACCTGGAAAGCGCGTCCGGCCTCGCCAAACACCTCCATCAGGTTCGCGGCGGCGGCCACCGTCAGATTGCGTTCGGTAGCGCGCGGCGCCCGGCAGGAGCCGAGCAGCGCCGCCACGCACAAGATCACAGATCGGCCTTGCATAAAGGACTGTTGTGTTAAAATAACTCAGTAATTCTAGCACACCAGCTGCATGGTTCTGCGTTTCACCCTCGCGTTCGTGATCAGTGCCGGGTTCTGTTGCGGACAGGCCGGCCGGGCCGAACTGTTCGGCGCCATCCTGGACCCTTCCGGTCTGGCGGTCCCCAAAGCCAGGGTCGAGGCCCAGGACCAGGCGACCATGGTGCATTACAGCGTCACCTCGGATGACCGCGGGGAATACCACATCCTCGGACTGCCCGCGGGACAGTATGCGCTGACGGTCGAGCAGCCGGGCTTCCGGACCTATCGTCAATCGGGTGTGACGTTGCGGCTGGGCGACCGGACCGGGTTGGACGTGAAACTCCAGATCGGTCAGCCATCGCAGACCATCGATGTCGCGGCCGAGGCGCCTCTGCTTCAGACTGCCAGTGGCGAGGTCAGTCTGAACCTGGACCAGCAGAAAATCACGACGCTGCCGCTGGACGGACGCAATTTCGTTCCTTTGCTGACGCTCGCTCCCGGCGTTGCATTGCCCGGCGGAGGCTCCATTCTGGCCCGCATCAACGGGAGCCGGCCGCGCACCAACGAATATTTGTATGACGGCATCAGCGTGCTGCAGCCCGAGCCGGGCCAGGTCGTCTATTACCCGATTGTCGATGGAATGGAAGAATTCAAGGTCAACATCAATGCATACTCTCCCGAATACGGCCGGTCCAACGGCGGCACCGTGATGGTGATCGGGAAATCCGGAAGCAATCAGGTCCACGGAAGCGTTTTTGAATTCTTCCGCAATGAAGCCCTCAACGCCAGAAACCTGTTCGCGCAACCCGGCGCGAAGCCGCAGTTCCGCCGCAATCAATACGGGGCTGCCGTCGGCGGACCCATCCAGGCCAACCGGACTTTCTTCTTCATCGATTGGCAGGGGACCCGCTTGCGGACTGGCATTCCACGGCTCAGCGTCGTGCCGACGCTCGCGGAGCGGCAAGGCATCTTCACGCAGCCGGTCTTCGATCCGGCCACCAGCCCGCGCACCCGGTTCGTGAACAACACCATCCCGGTCACCCGCTTTGATCGCCTGGGGATCCAGGTCCTTCAGCACTATCCGCTTCCCAACCTAGCCGGCGCGAGCAATTTTGCGCGGACCGCCGCCGAGCCTGACAATCAGGATCAGGCCGACTTCCGCGTGGACCGCTACTTCGGGGAAAAGCACCGGCTCTTTGGACGCTACACACTCTTCCGCGACGACGACACCCCCGTCACCCCTTTGCCCGACGGCAGCGGGAGTCTCACGTCCGGAGTGATCGGTCACGCCATCACCCGCGGCGACGCATTCGTCGGCGACTACAACTGGATGATCTCGCCCGCGGCTTTGAACCAGTTCCGCGTGGGCTATTCCAGGCGCGGCCTCAAGCAATCGTCCCTTCAAGACGGCGGAATCACGGTGCCGGGACTTCCGTCAAACTCCTTTGCATCGGTGTTGCCGATCTTCACCGTCTCCGGGCTCCAGCAGATCGGACCGACCTCAGCCGCGAATTCGAACTTCACGACCTCCGTCACGGAGTTCCTCGATACGTTCACTCTCGTCCGGGGCCGCCATGCCCTCAAGTTCGGAGCCGATCTCCGGCGTGAGGCTCTGGACATTCTGAACCCGCCCAATCCGACAGGATCGTTCGCGTTCACCACCACGGGCACCAATAGCTCCGCCGTCGCTGGAAGCGGAAATGCGCTGGCCTCGCTGCTTCTGGGGCAGGTAAACGCATTCACCATCGATATTCAGAAGAACGTGATTCAGCCCCGCGCTCACATTGCCGAGTTCTTCGTCGGCGACGACTGGAAAGTCTCGCCGCGGCTCACCCTCAACATCGGTACCCGCTACACGCTGAACTTCCCATCCACCGAAAAAAGCGATCAAGGGGCAGTGTTTAACCTGAACACCCAGGTTCTGGATTTTGTCCACACCGCTCGCCAGGTCCATTGGGGGGACTTCGGTCCTCGCTTCGGGCTCGCGTACCGGATCGGGAATAGCTGGGTGATTCGCTCGGGCTACGGCATGGTTTTCTTTGAGCAGTCCGGCATCACCACGCCCTTTACCATCCCGCAGTTTCCGTTCGTGCAGACCGTGGGTCAACAATCGCAGGACAACCTGAACGCGGCGTTTGTGTTATCGAATGGACCTGCGGTCCAGGTGACCGCGCCCCATCCGAACTCCGGCCTGGGGCAAGGCGTCTTCGGTGTCGATCGCGGCAACGGATCGGGCTATTCGCAGCAATGGAATTTCGCGGTTCAGAAGACCATCGGAGCGAACTGGAATGTGGAAGTGGCCTACCTGGGCTCGAAGAACACGCGGCTCGGTATCCCCGACGCGAACCTCAACCAGCTTCCATCGCAATACCTCTCTCTGGGCAACGCGCTGCTTACGCCGAAGGTTCCGAATCCGTACTTTGGACAGATTCCTTCATCCTCGTCGCTCGGAGCTTCGACGCTCGCCCCGCAGTTGCTGCTGCGTCCGTACCCGCGCTTCACCAACGTGGCTCTGTTCCGTGACAATGTGGGCAACTCCACGTACAACGCCGCCGCAGTCAAGCTCGAAAGACGTTGGTCACGGGGACTGACCGTCAACGCCTCGTACACCTTCTCTAAGCTCATCGACGACGCTTCCACGGTCTTCTCCCAGACGATCTTTACCGGCCCGGTTCTGAATACCACCGGCCCGGCGGACGCCAACAATCGCCGCCTTGAAAAGGATCTTTCCACCGGCGACATTCCCCGGATTTTTGCGCTCGGCTGGGTTTACGATATTCCGCGTCTGTGGAAGATCTCCGGGTGGCAGCTCGCCGGCCTGGTGCGCGTGCAGGCGGGCGACAATGTGGCCATCAGCCAAGCCATCAATAACAACTCCGCCCTGGGGTATGCGCTCCAAAGGCCAAATCGAGTTGGTGATCCCAACCAGTTGGCTGGCCGCAGCGTGGCCAAATTCTTCAACACCGGAGCGTTCGCGCCCGCGGGTCCGTTCGTGATCGGAACCAGTTCACGGAACCCCATTCGCGGCCCGGGACTTCAGAATGCCGATGTGATGATCGGCAAGACATTTCCGGTTACGGAGAAAGTGAGCCTTGAATTCCGCGCGGAAGCCTTCAACGTGTCGAATACGCCTCCCTTGAACGATCCCAATGCGAGCTTCGGCAACCCGGCCTTCGGCTCGATTACCAGTGCCGGCAATCCGCGCGACTTCGAATTCGTCGCGAAGGTCCATTTTTAGGCGGCGCGTCCGGTGGGAAGATAGACATCGTGAAGACGCCCGTCAAGAACCGGCTCGGCGAAATTCGCAAGAGCAGAGGTGTGGGGGCGTCCGATTTGGCTCGCCGCGTGCGCGTGAGCCGCCAGACCATTTACGCCATCGAACTGGGAACCTACGTTCCGAATACCGAAGTGGCGCTGAATCTGGCGAAAGAACTTGAAGTCACCGTCGACGAGCTCTTTACGCTCCAGGACAGCCTCCCCAGGGCGCCCGAATCTCTCTCGGCGGAAGTGCTCAGCGCTGCGCCTGCTGTAAACGGTCAGCCGGTGCGAGTCTGCCAGATCGGTTCGCGCTGGGTGAGTGTGCCCGTCAGTGCCTCTCCGTATTACATGCCGGAAGCCGATGGCATCATCAAGCGAGCTGGACGAATCCATGGCCGCGCCGACCTGGTCGTGTTCGCCAAGGAAGAAGCGTCCCAGAAACGGCTGGTTCTGGCCGGTTGCGACCCGGCCACCGGCCTGCTGGCGCACATGGTGGAAAAGATCAGCGGTGTGGAGATCGTCTCCGCGGCCGCCTCCAGCAAGCTCGCGCTCACCTGGTTGAGCCAGGGGAAAGTCCACGTGGCCGGTTCGCATCTGGAAGATCCGAAAACCGGAGAATTCAATCTGCCCTACATTCGCAAACAGTTTCCGGATGAGGAATTCAGCGTCGTCACCTTTGCGCGCTGGGAGGAAGGCTTTGTCGTCGCCGCCGGAAATCCGAAGCGCATCCGCAAGCCTGAGGATCTGGCGCGAAAGAATGTACGGTTTGTGAATCGGGAGACGGGCTCAGGGAGTCGCGGGCTCCTGGACAAACTAATGGAAAAGGCGGGGATGGACGCGCACAAGGTTCAGGGATACGACCGGATCGCGCACGGCCACCTTGCCGCCGCGTACTGCGTGGTTTCGCGCGAAGCCGACGTTTGCCTGGCGACGCGTTCTGCCGCTCAAACCTTTGGGCTGGATTTTGTTCCCCTGCACAGCGAACGCTACGATCTGGTGATGCGCAAGCGTACCGCCGATCTGCCTGCCGTGAAGGCTTTCCTCGACGTGCTGCAGCGGGCTGCTCTGAGGCGCAAATTGGAGGTTCTGGCGGGCTACGATACCTCCCAGACGGGGACACTCCTTGCCTGAGCGGGCGGCCACCCAATGTCCCGCAGGCCACGCGGCATGCCGCGAGGCCTTAAAGCGGGAATTGGTCTAGGAGGAGCGGATCTTCCTTTTGAAGCTCGCAAGACCGATCAATCCGGCTCCTATGAGAAGCATCGTCGTTGGTTCCGGGACCGGAACAACTCGGGCGAGGAAGAAAGTTTCAGGTCCTCCCGAGGCGCCCGACGTGGCAGCGCTCAGTCCGACGATGTTGTTCTGACTTGAAAATGCCCCGGCTAGTGTTGCGGCGGTCGCCTGGGCGCTATCCAGTTTGACTTGGAATCCCGCTCCGCCCACGCCGTGAACAGTGTCCGGGAATGCGCATCCGGGTACGCCCGCGGCAACGCAGCTCAGGCCGCTGCTCTTATACAGAAGCGTTCCGGTCGGGCTGTAAAAGCTAACGGTCATCGCGGTCAGCGTAATGGGTCCGGCAGCCGGCTGATCGGCATTGAAGATGATCGAGAAATTGCTGGCATCGATCGTCCCCGAACCAATGGCTGAGAGCGGCTGCGTTGAGGTTTGCGATGCCCCTGTTTTGACGTCCGCGCTGCTGCCGGTGCAGGCGGCTCCGGCGAACGTTGCTCCAATATTACTGAACGACACACAGCCCGTTTCTGTCGGGTTATTTTGAATCGTTAAGACGGTGGGCTCAGTGCCCAGTCCGGTACCGGTTAGGGGCACAGGGCTAACCAGGACTAAACTGGCATGCGCCGCGGGAGCGAGTGCCACAATCGCTCCTAAAGCCAACCCCAGTCCTATAGATCGTTTCATGTTTTCTTAAATCCTCCCATGCGTGAATGGACTCCGCGCACTCACTGGGGAAAGCAGTTGCATGGCCAAAGAACCTTGCTCCGTGTGATCAACAGGTTAAGGAAATTGTGGCGATCAACTGGGGATTTCAAAGACACCGTCTCGGCTGCAAACTGGCTGCATCTGCCGCACAGGCTGCACAGGTCTGCAGAGTTTGCCGTCCCGAGCTTACCCGCCCGATTGCCCTTGATCTCCGAGAACCAGGCTTTCCGAGTTCAACTCGGGCATCTTCCGGTAGCCGTTGGACGGCTCCGATTCCAGGCAGGCATGCTGGTGCTCGTGATGCAGAACGTCGGCGCGACGATTTTCCGACTCGTTGCGCGCGCGCTCCACTCTTTGCCAGGTCTCGTTGAACGCCGGCCCGGGCAGAACGCACAGGGCCTTCGCGGCTTCGCTATAGCTATGGACCGAGCCTTGATACAACTCTATGAGCCGATACCACTGATTGCAGGGCATGGGGAACCTCCGCATTCATGCAACCCGGACAGGGGATTGCTGTCAGATGGAATGCTACACCTGGCATAGTGGCAAGTCAAGGCAATTCAGCAGGTTACGTCGATCGAACAGGATCGCTGCAGTCTCGCCAGAAATTCTCTGGTGCAACCGGAATTATTTCCGGGCCGTTGCGCTGTCTGCGCATCCCGCATGGCCGCATAGGCACACGATGTCCGCGGTCTTGGCCTCGCCCTCGCAGTACGTGCTGCAGTATTTACTGCCTGCCTTTGCGCGGCAGAGACAACTCGGATGGGCGCATTTCTCGGAAGTGGATGTCATACCTGGTTCCCTCCATCTAACGGATTCCCCAAAGGAGCGTTCCGTTACAGGATGCGCTTCCATCCCTGACTGCTGCGCGCAGGATGCGTCGCCCTAAGAAGCGCCCGGTGAAGCCAGCCACCACTTACGCCCCGGATTTTGGTATCTTCAATGATCGCCGGTACCCTCTGCCGGAAGTGAATGCCATGACAGAATCCATAACAGTAAATATCAATGGGACCGCCTACACCCACGATGTAGAGCCCCGCCTGCTTCTGATTCATTACCTGCGCGAGGTGGTCGGACTCACCGGACCCCACATCGGCTGCGAAACCTCGCTATGCGGTGCCTGTACCGTCGAAGTCGACGGCAAAGCGGTCAAGAGCTGCGCGATGTTCGCGATTCAGGCCAATGGCGCCAGAATCCTCACTATCGAAGGCCTGGCGGTCGACGGCAAGATGCACAAGATGCAGGAAGCCTTCTGGAACGAACACGGCCTGCAGTGCGGATTCTGCACGCCCGGCATGATCATGACCTCCAAGCAGCTTCTGGAGCGCAATCCTAACCCCAGCGAGCAGGAAATCCGCCACGGTCTGGAAGGCAACTTGTGCCGCTGTACCGGTTACCAGCACATCGTGAATGCCGTGAAGGCCGCGGCGAAAGCGGTAGGAGCATAATCATGGCCACCACCACGATCACCAAAACCGAAAAGCTGGTCGGCAAACGCATCCGCCGCCGCGAAGATCCTCGCCTGATTACCGGAACCGCGACCTATGTCGACGACATCAAGATGCCGGGCATGTACTACGCCGCCATTCTGCGCAGCCCGTATGCCGCGGCCAAGATCAAGTCCATCGATATCAGCAAGGCCGCTGCCCTCAAGGGCGTCCACGCGGTGTTCATCGGCAAGGACACCGAGAATGCCGGCGCCGTCCCCTGCGGAGCATCTTTGCCCGGATTGCGCGTCCCGCACCACAACCTGCTGGCGCTCGATCGCGTATATCTGGTCGGGCATCCCGTGGCTGTGGTGGTCGCCACCGACCGCTACATCGCCCGCGACGGCTGCGATCTCATCGAAGTCGATTACGAGCCCACCGACGCTGTGGCCGATCCGGAGAAAGCGCTGGCGCCCGGAGCGCCGGCCGTACATCCGCAGTGGCCGGATAATACCGGGTTCACGTTTCACCAGGAAGGCGGCGACGTCGCCAAGGCTTTCGCCGAGGCCGACGTCATCGTCAAGCAGCGCATCGTCAGCCAGCGCCTGATTCCGAATTCGATGGAAACGCGCGGCGTGGTCGCCGACTGGAAGGCGGCCGACCGCAGCATGACGTTGTACACCTCTACGCAGGCGCCCCATCTGGTGCGCTCGCTGGTGGCGCAGATCCTGGGGATCGAAGAAAACCGCTTCCGCGTGGTAGCGCCCGAGGTCGGCGGCGGCTTCGGCGCCAAGATTCAAACCTACGCCGAGGAAATCCTCATGGCGTTCATTTCCCGCAAGATCGGCAAGCCGGTGAAGTGGATTGAATCGCGCCGCGAGAACTTCCTGTGCACCATCCACGGCCGCGGGCACGTCGATTTTTACGAGATCGCCGCCAAGCGCGACGGCACCATCACCGGCATCAAGCTGAAAATCATCCAGGATTTGGGCGCGTATTACACCGTGCTGACTCCGGCCATCCCTACCCTCAGCGTCCTGATGATGCCGGGCCTGTATCGCACCCCCAACATCTCGGCCGATATCGTCGGCGCATTCACCAACTGCACGCCTACCGATGCCTACCGCGGCGCCGGGCGTCCCGAAGCTACCCACGGGATCGAGCGCATGGTGGACATGGTTGCCGCTGAGCTCAAGATGGATCCGGCGGAAATCCGCTTGAAGAATTTCATCCGCAACGAGGAGTTTCCCTTCCCGACAGCCACGGGTTTGGTTTACGATACCGGCGATTACGCCGCTCCGCTCAAGAAGGCCATGGAGATGGCCAGCTACGACAAACTTCGCAAGGAGCAGGTGGAGGCTCGCAAACAAGGCAGGCTGTTGGGCATCGGCATCTGCGCCTATGGCGAGATCTGCGCGTTTGGTCCTTCCCCGGCGACGCCCGCGGGCGGATGGGAAAGCGCCACGGTCAAGATCGAGCCGTCCGGTCAGGTTACCGTATTGACCGGAATCTCCCCGCACGGCCAAGGCGAGGAAACCACGTTTGCGCAAATCGCCGCCGACGAACTGGGTGTGGGCATCGACGACATTCTGGTGTGCCACGGCGATACCGCGCTGGTGCCGTACGGCATCGGAACGTTCGGCAGCCGGTCTACGGCCGTCGGAGGCACGGCTCTGTACTACGCCTTGCAGGAGTTGAAGGCCAAGATCAAGAAGTTCGGGGCCATGATGCTCGAATCGGAAGAAATTACTTTTTCCGACGGCAAATGCATATGCGACAAGACCGGCAAGAGCTGCACCGTCAAGGAGGTTGCGGCCGCGGCCTATCGGGCCATGAAGCTGCCGCCCAATACCGAGCCCGGCCTGGTTGCGACCCATTTCTGGGAGCCGTCCAATTTCACTTTCCCGTTCGGCGCGCACTTGGTGGTCACCGAAGTGGACCGCGAAACCGGCGACGTCGCCATCAAACGCTACATCGCTGTCGACGACTGCGGCAACATTCTGAATCCGCTGATTGTCGATGGGCAGGTGCATGGCGGAGTCGCGCAAGGGATCGGGCAGGCGCTGTGGGAGCAGGCCGTATATGACGATAACGGCCAGCTGGTGACGGGCGAGTTCATGGATTACACCATGCCGCGCGCGCACATGATGCCGTGGATCGAAAGCGCCCATACCACCACGCCCACCCCCGTGAATCCTCTGGGAGTGAAAGGTGTGGGTGAAGCCGGTACCATCGGCGCGTCGCCGGCCGTGGTCAACTCCGTGGTGGATGCGTTATCCACCTTGGGAGTTCGCCATCTGGATATGCCTTTGACGCCTGAGAAACTCTGGAAGGTCATTTCCAGTGGGAGAACCGCATGATCCCCCAACAGTTTGAATATTCGGCGCCCAAGACGCTGGATGAGGCGCTGGGCCTGCTGGCCGAAGGCGCCAAACCGCTGGCAGGCGGAATGAGCCTGATCCCCATGATGAAGCTCCGCCTGGCAGCACCCGAGCACCTGGTGGATTTGGGAAGGATCAAGGATCTCAACTACATTCGCGAGCAAGGCGGTTCGCTGCACATCGGCGCCACGGCCACGCATCACGGCGTGGAGAGTTCACCCCTGGTGCGCGGGAAATGCCCCCTGCTTGCCGAGACTGCTTCGAACATCGGCGATGTGCAGGTGCGCAACATGGGCACCATCGGAGGTAGCGTGGCGCACGCCGATCCGGCGGCCGATTATCCGGCGGCGCTTCAGGCTCTGGAAGCCAAGATCGTGCTGACGGGCGCGAAATCGGAACGGACCGTTTCGGCGGAAGATTTCTTCGTCGATATGTTCACAACGGCGCTGGAACCCGGCGAAATCGTGCGCGAAGTGATCGTTCCCATCGATGGCGACGGTACGGGGACCAACTATCAGAAGGTAGTCCAGCCGGCCAGCGGATTCGCCATCGTGGGCATCGCCGCCCGCGTGCGCAAGAGCGGCGGAAAAATCGCGATGGTGCGCATCGGAGTCACCGGGCTCTCAAAACGGGCGGTCCGGGCCACCGCCGCGGAAAAGGCTCTGGAAGGCAAGACCGGTTCGGCCGCCGAGATTCAGGCTGCCGCGGCGCTGGTGCCCCAGGGAATCGAAGCCAACGCCGACCTGCATGCGTCGGCCGATTACCGCAAGCACCTGGCGGTGATCTACGCAGCCAAGGCTCTCACGGCCGCGCTGAGCCG
>DATIRX010000658.1:0-9355 GCA_035469225.1 Bryobacteraceae bacterium | reverse complement strand
CCCGCTGTGGCTCAGCCTCCGCGTGGCGTTTGTCTCCACAGCGATCGCATTCGGCGTCGGCCTGTGGCTGGCCTACATCCTCGCGAATTGGGAATTCCGCGCCAAAGAGGTTCTGGACGCGGCGGTGACGCTGCCCCTGGTTCTGCCACCCACCGTGCTCGGCTACTATCTGCTGGTGTTGCTGGCCGGCAACAGCCCGCTCGGCAAACTGTGGGAAAACGTATTCGGGTCGCCGCTGGTGTTCACCTGGAAGGCAGCCGTCGTGGCCGCCCTGCTGCACGCGCTTCCTCTGCTGGTGAAATCGGCCCGGGCAGCTCTTGAAAGCGTGGACCGCAGCCTGGAGCGCGCCGCGCGCAACCTGGGCGCTTCCGAATGGCGATTGTTCTGGCGCGTGACCTTGCCTTTGGCCCGCCGGTCGATCCTGGCGGCCGTGGCGCTGGCCTTCGCGCGATCGCTGGGCGATTTCGGCGTCACGCTCATGGTGGCCGGAAATATTCCCGGACGCACGCAGACGGTAGCGGTCGCGATTTACGACGCTGTCGAATCGGGCAACACCGCGCTGGCGCGCACGCTGGTGCTGGTGATCTCCGCGGTGGCGCTGCTGATTCTGACCCTGGCCAATCGACTCAATCCGCGCTGAAATATGATCAGCGCAAGACTTCGAAGAACATTTGCGGCCCGCCCGGATTCAGCTCCCTTCTCACTGGAACTGGAATTTCAGGCAGCCGCGGGCGTCACGGTCCTGTTCGGACCCAGCGGATCCGGCAAGACGCTGACCCTGGACCTGATCGCCGGTTTCGTGCGTCCCGACGACGGCCGTATTCTTTTGGACGACGAAATTCTCTTTGACGGCGCGGCCGGCGTGAGCCTGGCTCCGCAAGCCCGCAATTGCGGGTACGTATTTCAGAATTACGCCCTGTTCCCCCACATGACCCTGCGCCAGAACCTGGAGTTCGCCGCCGAACGCAGGCCCCGCCTGGAGCGCCACCGCCGGGTCAACGAAATGCTCGAGCGCTTCCGGCTGGGCGATGCCGCCGGCCGGCGTCCTCACGAAGTTTCGGGCGGCCAGCGCCAGCGCTGCTCCATCGCGCGGGCCTTGATCGGCGCACCCCGGCTTTTGCTGTTCGATGAACCGGCGCAGGGCCTGGACGCTCCGCTGCGCGCGGAGTTTTACGAAGTCCTGCGGCAGGTTCGCGCCGATTTCAAGACTCCCATGCTCCTGGTCACGCATAGTCTGGATGAATGCTTCGAGCTGGGCGAAGAAATGCTGGTGCTGCGCGAGGGCCGGCTGGTGCAGAGCGGCACTCCGCGAGCCATCCTCGACCAGCCCGCCAATATCGATGTCGCGCGGCTCCTGGGGGTCTTTAACCTGATTCCGGTGGAGATCCGCGCCCTGGATCCAGGCCGCAACAGCAGTAAAGTGCAGATGGGCGAACATGAGCTGGAGGGCCCCTACTTTCCGGGCCATCTGAAAGGCGACCGCGTCACCGTGTGTGTCCGGCCGGAGCGGCTCACCGCGCTGGCCCGCAACGGGCGGCCCGGCCCCAACCAGATTCCGGCGCAGCTCCAGCGCGCTGTGGAAAAACCCCAGTGGATGCGCCTGGAATTCGCCGGAGGCATCTCGGTCGATCTCGCCCGCCCGGACTACGAGCGCGTGCGCGATACCAAGGACTGGGTCATCGAATTCCCGCGCGAGTCCCTACGGGTTCTTTGACGCCCCGTGGAGGCGCAACTCCAGATGCAGGCGCGCGCTGGGGATCCACACCGGACCACGATCCTGGTTGTACCCCGGATTGGCGAGGCGCTGCAGGTCGATGGTAGCGAATAAACCTGCAATCAGCCGAGCGCTGTAATAACTTTCCCAGACGTATTCCGGCCCGTAGCGGAGAGCGCCATCTCCGATCAGGAAGTCCTGCCCGCCGCGAGCCAGATACGAAGCATGCACGCCGGAAATGCCGCTAGCCGTGAAGGCCGTAGCGGCGGCATCGTCCGGTCGCTTCCAGCGTGCTCCCGCGACCGACACTCCGCCGGAGGCCAGGCGATCGATGGCCGTAAACGCGAAGCTTTCCGTTTTGCCGTCGTTCCAGCCGAGGCGGGCGAACACGCCCACATCCCTGGCGATTTCCTGTTCCAGATTGAGCCCGAATCCGTACTTGAGGGTACCCGCTTTGCGCGTCGCAGTCACATCCGGCGCCGAACCGGTGGTGTCGCTCAGCCGGAGCGCGTCCGCGTAGCTTCCCGAACGGCTGTGCAAGGCGAATCCCAACACTCGCACCGCGCCCGGATGCTCATTCATGTGATAACGCCGTTCGCCCTCCCACATGTCGCCGCGGTCGCGAAACACGCGGCGGTCCAGGCGCAGCCCATTGGCGACTCTCGGTTCGGCCGCGCTCGCATAGCGCAGAGACCAGCGCCGCGCGTGAAACTCGTGCACCCAGCCCCAGGTGTAGCCACGAACGTCCGCCGGATAGTCCCAGGCGCCGTTGTACATGATGCCCCAGCCCATGAACTGCGTTCGAGGATCGTGGGTATAGCGGTTATTGTCGAAAAAGTCGGTGACCGTAAACCGGCCGGCGGTGATGGAGTAGCGGGTCATCGGCCGGGAGCCGGAGAGCTGGTTCGCCGCGCTCGGAATATCTTCGCGTTCGCTTCCGAATCCGAAGTCGTGCGTGAGATAAGCCCGGGCCAGATACGGCTTGGGAGTGGCTGAGGCGACGCGCGGCAGCTCGCCGTTCGGTGCGTTGGCGACGCCGTTGACGCCGCTGAACCCGCGGCCGCCGGCGATCTCCGGATCAATGTAAATCTGCGTGTCCCCGGGCAGGCGAAAACCCAAGTACAACGTGCTGGTTAGGGATGCGTCGCGTTCTGGATAATTCTGAAGGCTGTGTGGACCACTATAGGCCGCGGTGAATGTTCCGTGATAGTCCCCAATGGAGGTCGCTTGAAAGTAGAGGTTCCAGCGCTCGGAGGCTTCAGCGGTAACGGGCTCTTGCGCCACAGCCGTCCCCAGCGCCGCCAATATCAGAACCGCGAAGGTGTTCACACCCTATTATCCGGTGTATCAGTCGCGCCGCAGCCAAGCCAAACCGCTGCCGGCGCCGATCAGAAACATTCCTGAAACACGGTTCGTCCAGCGCGCATAGCGCGGCTGCCGGGCCGCGGCCATCGCGCGTCCCGCAGCCAGTCCGTAACTCAGCAGAACCAGGAACTCGATGCAGACGCTGGTGAGTCCTAAAACGAAAACCTGTAGCGCTAAGCGGCCTTTGGGATCGATGAACTGGGGGAGTAGCGCCGCGAAGAAGACGATCGCTTTGGGATTGGACAACTGCAAGAAAAGTCCATCCGCGAATAAGCGCCACGAAGAACGGCTGGCCCGCGCGTCGGATTCAGCAACGCCCAGCGGTATCACGTTCGAGAGCAGCGCTTTCACTCCCAGAAAAATGAGATAGGCCGCGCCGATCCATTTGACCAGAAAAAAGAGACGGTACGACGTTAGCAGCAGTGCGCCCAGGCTGGTAGCAGAGACGGCGAAATAGACTGTGTTGGCTGTAAGGATGCCGGACGTCGCCGCGATGCTCGGACGTGAACCGCGGCGCAGCGCGGTCGCGAGCACCAGCAACACAGCCGGGCCTGGAGTCAGGCACAAAACGGTGTCGATCGGGACGAACAGCCACCACAGGGTCCAGTTCATGGAGGCCCGCCGAACTACCGCGACCCGGCGCAGGCCGCCAGCAATTCCGCCCGCAGGTCGGATTGCAGCTCGTCGGGCAGCTTGTGCCCCTTGTGTGTGACATAGAACACGTCCAGCGCCTTGTGCGCTTCCGTGTCGATCATCACCACTTCGATATTGCAGCCGGCGAGAGAAATAGCGCTGGCCAGGTCAAACAACAATCCGGGCCGGTCCTCGGCGACGATTTCAATGAGCGTGGCGCCGTCCGAGGCGTCATTCTTGAAGGAAACGCGGGGACGGAGTTTCATCCTGGACGACAGGAACGGCTTGGGCCGCCCGCGCAGCAGACTGTCGGCCTGCTGTTTGCCCTCGACCACTTTCCTCACCACGCCGCGTAAGCGGTCCATCTCCGGCGGATTCAGTTCCAGCGTCCGGTGCGGATCGGCGAAGGTGAACGTATCCAGCACCATGCCGGTGGCATTCGAGAACGCTTCGGCTTTCAGGATATTCAGCCCGAAGCTGGAAATCGCTCCCGCTACGGAGGCGAACAGCGCCGGACGGTCTTTGGTCAGCAGCGTCAGCTTGTAGAATCCGCGCTCCTGATGGATCTCGACGGCCACCGGACGCGACGCCAGTTGCTGCGCCAGCGAAAAATGCGCGTCCACTTCCTCCGCCGTGTGCGTGCGCAGGTAACGCGTGGGCAGCCCTTCCAGAAAACGCGCGCGTTCCGCGGGAACTCCGGCCGCGTCGTGGATACGCTCGGCCACCAGCTCCCGTGTCAGCTCTTCATACGCCATCAGGTACACGCGCCACAGCTGTTCCATGCGCCAGGGCGTCATGGCTTGGGGATTCACCGCGCTGATGTCCGCGTAGGTCAGCATGGTCAGCAGCTTGAGCCGCTCCAGCGTGCCAACGCGATCGGCCAGGGCGCGCGCCGTGGATCCGTCATACAGATCGCGCGAGCTCATCACGCCTGAAAGATCCAGATGCCGCCGCACCAGAAACTCGATCGTCTCGCGCTCCGCGGCCGGAGCGCCCAGGCGATCCATCACCGCATGCGCGATCTCGACCGAGGCGAGGGAGTGGTCGCGGCCCGAACCTTTCCCGATGTCGTGCATGAGCAGGGCGAAGCGCACCAGCCAGGTGTCCTCGATTTCGCTCATCAGATCCGTGAAGCGCCCGTCGGAAAGCGACTCCAGCGACCCGATGGCCACCAGTGTGTGCTCATCCACCGTATAGCGATGGTAAAAATCCCGCACCACCAGGCATTCGATATTGCGCCATTCCGGCAGCACATTCGAAAGAACCCCGGATTCCTGCATGGCCCGCAAACCCTGGGAGGCTTTGGGCAGGGACAGCAGCCGTTTCCAGTCGTCCCAGTTTGCATCCGGCGTGAATCCCTGCAGCCGCTCGATGGTATCCGGCGCCAGCCGCAATCCGTGACGCGCGACAAAAACAAACAGGCTCAGATCGTTGGGCGGCTTATGCGCCCGCAGCAGAACCCGGTCGCGCGACACCGTGAATTCGTTGGTGGAAAGCCGCGAGCGCCATTCATGGAAACGGCCCAGCAGCGTGCCGGCCTTTTCGGTGGAGGCCTCCATGGCTTGCCGCACCGCCTGATCCACCACGCGAGCATGGCGGTAATAATCCCGCATCAACGCCCCCGGGTGATCGCTCAGCGATTCCTGAGCGTCGAAGCTCAGAGCGTTCTGGTCCCGGCCGGCCAGTTCATGCAGGCGAAGGCGAACGCCGGAGAGAAAATGGAAGGCTGCCGACAGGTCCGGTGTCCCCTCGCGCGGCTCCAGCATCAGCAGCCAGCGGGTCGTCTGCACGTCGCGCAGGCCGCCGGGCGTCTCTTTGACGTTGGGCTCCAGGTGATAAATGGTGTTCTGGTATTTCGCGCGCCGCCCTTCCGCCAATCCGGCGATCTGACGCGCCAGCGCCGGCCCCCGCCGGGAAAGAAACTGGCGGAACTTTTCCTCGAGCGCGGCGAAAACCGCTGCGTCACCGGTCAGGAAGCTCCGGTCCAGCAGGCTGATGGTGAACTCCGCATTGTCGGCATGTTCGACCACGCAGTCCGCCACCGTATGCACCGAGTGGCTGGGGCGCAGACCGGCGTCCCACAAAGCCTGCAGGAAGGCCGAGAGGGCCGCCCGCGGCGGAACGTTCTTGTCCGAATCCACCACCAGCAGCAGGTCGACGTCGGAATGCGGGAATAGCTCCCGCCTGCCGAATCCGCCGACGGCCGCCACCGCCAGGCCAGCGCCGCAGGATGGCCCTAGCGTCCTCGCATACGCTGCCCGTACGCTTTCTTCCACCTCCGCCGTTCGGCCCGCCAGCGTTTGCTGAACTTCTTCCGGGCCGGGCGGCGGGAGCACCGCCACTTCCTTCACAATGCCGCTTCTCCTCGATCGTCGTTGCGGATGCGGATGGCATCCGCCACTTCGTACACGAAGATCTTGCCGTCGCCGATCTTTCCGGTGCGCGCCGCGGCTACCAGAGTGCGGATCACTTCATCGGCGCGTGCGTCGTTCACCACCAGTTCCAGCTTAACCTTCGGCAGCAGGTCCACCTTGTATTCCATGCCGCGGTAGACCTCGGTATGACCCTTCTGCCGGCCGTGGCCGCGGACCTCCGTGATGGTCATGCCGTCCACGCCGATGTTCTTCAGGGCTTCCTTGGCGTCCTCCAGCTTGTGCGGCTGGATGATGGCTTCAATTCTTTTCATTTCATGTCTCCTTGCGGAAGAACTGTACTCCCGCATACGGCCACACTCAAGATTCGAGGTTGTAGCCCTCTTCTCCGTGCATACTCAGATCCAGACCTTCGGTTTCTTCTTCCTTGGTCACGCGGACCCCGAAGATCACGTCGCAGATCTTCAGGATGACCAGTGTCCCAACGATGGCCAGGCCCCACGCGATCAGCACCGCGATCAACTGGTTCAGCATTTGCCCGGAGTCGCCGTCCACCATGCCCATGGCCTTGCCCATGCGAAGATCGTTGACTTCCTTGGTGGCAAACACGCCGGTCAGCAGCGCGCCGAGCGTCCCGCCGACGCCGTGCACGCCGAACGCATCCAATGCGTCGTCGTAGCCGAAAACCTTCTTGACCTTGGCGACCATCAGGTAGCACACCACTCCCGCCGCCAGACCGATCAGCATGGCGGGCATCGGCTTTACGAAGCCCGACGCCGGCGTGATGGCGACCAGCCCGGCCACCGCGCCCGAAATCGCGCCCAGCACGCTGGGCTTGCCGGCCATCATCCATTCGATCACCATCCAGCCCAGCACCGCCGCCGCTGTGGCGAAATGCGTGGCCACAAAGGCGCTGGTGGCCAGGGATCCGGCGGCCACCGCGCTGCCCGCGTTGAATCCGAACCAGCCCACCCACAGCAGGCACGCGCCAATCACGCTCAGCACGACGCTGTGAGGACGCATGGATTCGTCCGGATAGTTGTCCCGTTTGCCCAGATACAGCGCGCACACCAGGGCCGAAACTCCCGAAGTGATGTGCACCACCGTTCCGCCCGCGAAATCCCACGCCGGAAACACGCCGCCCAGCACCCCGTTGAGGAATCCGCCCTTGCCCCACACCATGTGCGCCATCGGAAAGTACACCACCAGCGACCACAGCGTCATGAATAGCAGCATGGCCTTGAACTTCATCCGCTCGGCGAACGCGCCCGAGATCAGCGCCGGCGTGATGATGGCGAACATCAGCTGGTAGATCATGTAGGTCTGATGCGGAATCGTCGCCGCGTAATCCGGGTTCGGATCGGCGCCCACGCCCCTCAGGAAGAGATAGCGCAGATCGCCGAAGAAGGCGTTCCCTTCCCCGAACGACAGACTGTAGCCCACCACGGCCCACAAAACCGAAACCGTGGCCATCAGAATAAAGCTGTGCATCATGGTGCCCAGAACGTTCTTCTTGCGCACCAGGCCGCCGTAGAACAGCGCCAGGCCCGGACCGGTCATCATCAGCACCAGCGCCGCGCTGGTCAGCATCCAGGCGTTGTCGCCCGCCATCTGGGCGTTCTTCACGGCCTTGTCCAGATCGTCCAGCTTCTTGGCGATATCCGGCGGGGTGGACTGCGCGAGTGAGACCCCCGCGGAAAGTGCCAAGAGCGTCAGAAACTGTGTGTATCGTATGCATCTGCTGAATGCCGAATCTGAATCAGCAAACTGGGCTACCGCGCGGCCAACCGCGCGAAGCGTGGGGATAGACGAGGTCCTCATGGGCGCTCCTTTGGGTCCTTTGCGTCTTACGCACCGTGGCGTAAACCTCATCAGTATAGTAACTTCCAGCCGCTCGCGCGTTCGATTCTTTTGATGGGATGGATTGGAATTTTCTATGAGCTGGAGCCCAAAGGGGGTTTTCGCAGCGCATCCAGTAACTGCTGGTGAACCTTCTGGCTCAGTTCCAGTCCGATGATGTGGCCCATCCCGCTCCGGCGGACGTAACGGATACGCGCCGAGCCGGCCACGTCCACTTTCTCCACACGCAAGTTGACGTTGCTCTGCGCCGGTATCGCATCCACCGTCTCGATGCGCATCCCATCCATCGAGATGTCGCGGCACTTGCCGCGCGTATGCCGGTCCCCTCCGCGCTCCTCGGTCCAGGCAACGCGAACCGGCAGCGTGCAGGGGATACGTTCGTTACGGCGCGTGTCCTTCCGAATCACCTTTCAATTCTAGCCTTTCGCTAATTCGCTAGAATCGGTTCATGCGCCGGCTGCCCGTATGTCTAGCCACACTGTGCGTCGCCTTGTGCATAAGGATGGATGCGCGCGAGCCGGTGCGTGCCCGCCACGCCATGGTGGGGGCGCAGGAGCCGCTGGCAACCGACGTTGGCCTCCAGGTCCTGCGCCAGGGCGGCAACGCCGTGGACGCGGCCATCGCCGTGGGGTTCGCGCTGGCGGTGACCCATCCCTACGCCGGCAACCTGGGAGGCGGGGGCTTCATGCTGATCCGTTTCGCCGACGGGCGCTCTACTTTCCTCGACTTTCGGGAGCGCGCCCCCCAAAAAGCCTCGCGCAACATGTATCTGGATGCTTCCGGCAAAACCACGCGCGAAAGTCTGGATGGCTGGAAGTCTTCCGGCGTCCCCGGCACCGTTCGCGGATTTGAGCTGGCTCACCGCAAATACGGAAGCCGCAAATGGGCCGAGCTCCTGGAACCTGCCGCCGCCCTGGCGGCGCAGGGTTTCCATGTGACCTACGCGCTGGCGGAATCCCTCAAGAGCGCCCGCAACCTGTCGCAGGACGCCGAATCGAAGCGCATTTTTCATAAGGGCGGGGCCTACTGGGCCGCCGGCGAAACCCTGGCGCAGCCGGATCTCGCTCGCACGCTCAGCCGCATCGCCCAGAACGGGGCGAACGAATTCTACGAAGGCGAAACCGCTCAGAAATTCGCCCAAGCCATGTCCCGCCACGGCGGCTTGATCACCTTGTCCGATCTGAAAAGTTATTCCGCGCTGGAGCGCGCCCCGCTTACCGGCTCCTATCGCGGGTATGGAATTATCGCAGCCCCGCCGCCCAGTTCCGGTGGCATCGGGATTCTGCAGATGCTGGGGATGCTCGACGGCTCCGGGTATGAGAAATCCGGCCACGGATCCGCCGCTGAGATCCACTATCTGGCCGAGGTCATGCGCCGTTTCTATGCCGACCGCAGCCAGTATCTGGGCGAT
>DATIRX010000657.1:0-2301 GCA_035469225.1 Bryobacteraceae bacterium | reverse complement strand
ATTTATTGAGCCCATAAGAACTTTCTTCGCACGAACCACTTCCAATTTGGTTAACTCCTGTTTATACTTCCTCTAGTTAGCCTGCGAACCGTGCGGAGTTTTCCCCCGATTTTCGCGGGTATCGTCTGGCAACCCATCTGGTCGCTCCTCGGAGGAGTCACCCCGCTTGTCAGTATTTCCAAAGGAGATGCGCCATGGTGGCAGAAAGGGCGAAGGTGTATCTGGTGGGCGCCGGACCAGGCGACCCCGATCTGCTGACGATCAAGGCCGCGCGGATTCTGGCCCGTGCGGAGGCCGTGATTTATGACAAGCTGGTAGGCCCTGAAATTCTGGCGCTGGCCAATCCTCACGCCACCTTCGTTCCCGCCCGCAAACTGCCGGGCCAGCAGGAGGAGTTTCAGGCCGAAATCCACGCCTGGTATTTGCGGCTGCGCGACACCGCCGGCCCGGTGGTGCGGCTCAAGAGCGGCGACCCGCTGGTGTTCGGACGGGGAGGCGAGGAGCTGGAGTTCCTGACCCAGCACGGTTTCGACGTAGAAGTGGTGCCGGGCGTATCGGCGTTAACGGCGGCGCCGTCGTTAGCGGGCATTCCGCTGGGAGCCTTCTCGGCAGCGGTCACGGTGCTCCCCGGGCATCGGCAGGCGGTGAAAGAAATAGACTGGCCCGCCTACCGGCACGCGGGAACCCTGGTGGTGCTGATGGGAGTGGACAACCGCGCGGCGATCGCGAACTGCCTGATCCACGGCGGGCGTCCGGCGAGCGATCCGGTGGCGTTCCTGCAGCAGGTTTCAACGGACCGGGAATGCGTACGCGAATCGACGCTGGAACAGGTGGCCCGGGGAGAAGTAGAGGTGGAAGCGCCCGCTGTGTTCGTGATCGGCGAAGTGGTCCGGCTGCGCGCGGCACGGCGCGCGCAGCGGGAACACGGGATCGCGTGCTAAGGGGGGTGGGGCTACTCTTTGGGCTCTTCGCCCTCTTCGTGCTGACCCTGCTGGATGGCCTTGAGGCGTTCCTCGCGGCGCTTGGCGCGATCGGCAGCGCGCTTCACCAGCTCGGAGCCGACCAGCTCGAGCAGGGCCTGCTCGGCGCCGTCGCCTTTGCGCCAGCCCAGCCGAACGACGCGGGTGTAGCCGCCGTTGCGCTGGCCGAACCTGGTCCCCAACTTATCGAATAGTTTCTTGACCGCGGCCGGCGTTTCCAGAAACGCGGCGGCCTGGCGCCGGGTGTGCAGCGTATCCCGCTTGGCAAGGGTGATCATCTTTTCCACCAGCGGGCGAACAGCCTTGGCCTTGGTGACGGTGGTGACCACGCGCTCATGCTCGATCACGCTGGTGACCAGGCCCTTGAGCAGGGCCTTGCGCGAACCACTGTCGCGTTTGAGTTTAAATCCGGATCTCTTATGTCGCATGGCTGGTTAGTCCGCTTGCGGAGCGTCGTTTTCCGCCGCTTCCGTCTCGTCTTCTTCCTCGTCGATGCCTTCCTCCGGCCCGAGTACCGCGGGCGTACCGGAGGGAGCAATCAGGCGGCCCTGGGAATCGAACTTCATGCCGAAGCTGAGACCCAGACTGCCCAGAATTTCCTTGATCTCATTCAGCGACTTGCGCCCGAAGTTCTTGGTGCGCAGCATTTCGGCTTCGGTTTTCTGGACCAGGTCGCCGATGCTCTGGATGTTGGCGTTCTTCAGGCAGTTGTAGGAACGAACGCTGAGCTCCAGCTCTTCGACCGAGCGGTTGAGCACTTCGTTCATCTGACTCATGGCGCGCTCGGCGGGCTCTTCGGCGGTCTCCGGCAGCTCTTCAAAGTTAATGAAGATGGCCATATGATCCTTGAGGAGCTTGGAGGCCTGGCCGATCGCGTCGGCCGGTGAAATGGCGCCGTTGGTCCAGACTTCGATGGTCAGCTTGTCGTAGTCGGTCATCTGGCCCAGGCGGGCGGACTCGACCGAGTAATTCACTTTGCGTACGGGCGAGTGGACCGAGTCGATGAGAATGTAAACGATCGGCAGATCCTCGTCGTTGTTGCGGTCGGCGCCCACGTAGCCGCGTCCCGATTTAATCCGCATCTCGATCGACAGCTTGCCGCCTTCGCCGATGGTGGCGACGTGCATGTTGCGATCGAGCACTTCGATTTCGGAATCGGTTTCGATCTGCCCGCTGAGGACTTCGCCCGCGGAGTCGACTTTGATGCGGACGGTGCGCATTCCCTCGCTCATCATTTTGAAGGGAATTTGTTTCAGGTTGAGGATGATGTCGGTGGCGTCCTCGACGACGCCGGGAATCGGGCTGAATTCGTGGGCCACAC
>DATIRX010000656.1:0-2050 GCA_035469225.1 Bryobacteraceae bacterium | reverse complement strand
GAGCTGTTGGCGGCCCAGGAACGCAGCCAGCTCGTCCGAAAACAGGATGTCGATATTGGTCGCCAGAATGAACCGGCCGCGCGCCCGCCGGATGCCCACGTTCTTCGCGATCATCTGGTACAGCGCCAGGTTCTCCGCGTGCTTGTAGCGGCTATGGACCTCGCGCGGCACTTCGATGAAACGCACCTCGCAGGGCCCCGTTTCCGCGGGCCATTTGAGCGCCTCGGCCAGAGCAGGACGGTCTGCCGGCGGATTCCATTCGACGATGATCAGCTCCGACGGAATCTGGTACCGCCGCGCCTGGGCCAGCCAGCCATCCACGAAGATCTGCATCCGGCCAAGCAGGTTCCCGCCATGATCGTCGTTGCGCGCGGCGACCACTAGCGAAAGATAGGGCTCGGTAACGGATTCTATTTGGGAGTCGCCGTCAAGCACAGATGCCAACCCAATATGCGCTCAAGGCTCCGAAACAGCGGTTTCGGCAGCCAGCGGAAATACCATACCATTTTGTACTGATATTTCACGTATTCAGGGATGCTGTACGGAAAGATATGGTCCACCATCGTCTCGGTCACCCGGAACCCGTTTTCTTCCAGCCACTGGCGTCCCGCGGTTCGCGAGTAGCTGTACGTAACCGGGCACCCGGTCTGCGCTTCCGAGTAGTCCGCGATCAGCCGGTCGATTTTCCAGAACTGCCCCTTGCCGTACACGAAGAGAATCCACAGCACCTTCCATGACCAGCGGTTGTACACCATGATCTTCACCGTGCTGGATGGCGTCACAAACTTGCGGATCTGTTCCAAAACCCGCTCGGGGTGCGGGGTGTGGTGGATCACGCCGAAAGAATAAACCAGGTCGTATTTCTCCACCGGCACATAGTCGCTGAGCTGCTCGGCGTTGGCTTGGAAAAACTGGACGGCATCCTCGAATCCCGAGACTTTTACCCGCTGGCGTGCAACCGCCAGCGACTTCTCGGTTAAATCGACCGCCGTGACGCGGGCTCCGTGCCGCGCGAAGTTAATCGTATCGGTGCCGATCCCGCACCCGATTTCCAGGACTCTCTTGCCCCTCCAGCGTTCGAAGTCCGCAAAGCCGGGGATGTGGGGCTCGACGAAATACTTCCGAGCCTCCACTTCGTCGGAGTATTCTTTGGTGCCGACCGGCTTGGGTGAGTGGCGGATGTTGCAAGGCCGCGAATCCCAGTATTCGCTGACCTTTTCAATCGTGGTGTCTTCGAAAGACATGAGTGAGTTGGCGCTCTCGATCAGTCCGTACTGGCCGAAAACAGCGGAGCAGCGCGCCCTTCCGAAGAGGAATCGTCGGAGCCCGATCCGGCCGCGCTGGCCCGGCCTCCTGCGCCCACTCCCGCGCCGCCGTATCCCAGCCGCAGATAGTCGCTCACATTCGAGAAGAGATCCGCCGGCAAAAGACGCCAGCAGTCGATCACGGTCGGGCGCTGCCCGCCCTGTTTCAGGTCCGCCGGCTTCAGGTTCTTGAATTCGGGCCAGGCCGTGGTGATGGCCAGAACGTCAGCCTGCCCCGCGCACTCCGCTGCCGACGCCGCGTAACCTGCGCTGGGCGCCTGCCGCCGGGCGTTCTCCATTGCGGCCGGATCGTACAGCGTCACGCGCACCCCCGCGTTCAGGAGATGCTTCGCCAGCTCCACGCCTTGCGATTCCTCGATCACTTCGGTGTGCGGCTTGTAGGAAAGACCCAGGATCCCGACGGTTCCCCCTGTGGGCAGCCGCGACAGAATGATCTCGGCCAGTCGCGGGACTTGTCGCCGGTTGAGTTGGTCCGTAGCTTCGGCCAGCAAGGCAGGCGCTCCCGTGGCTCTTGCCAAAGCCGAAAATGCGATGTTATCTCGCGGGAAGCAAGGTCCTCCATAGCCCAGCGCCCCCTTCAGATACTTTTGCCCGATCCGGCTGTCGCATCCTATGGCCGTAGTAACAACGTCCGCATCCGCTCCGGGAAGCCGTTCACAAACCTGCGCCAGCATATTGGCGTAGGAGATCTTGGTGGTCACGAACGTGTTCACCGATAGTTTGGT
>DATIRX010000655.1:0-3936 GCA_035469225.1 Bryobacteraceae bacterium | reverse complement strand
GGAGCTGGACCTTTCCGATATCGGACACGCTGAGCAGCAGGCGGAGGTATACGAAAAAGTCGTTCGCAAGCTCCGGGCCGGGATGATGCCGCCTCCGGGAGCTCGCCGTCCGCAAGACCAGTCGGTTCTGCAGGCCCTGGCCGAGGGGATCGAGGGTGAACTGGATCGCGCGGCAGTTAAGCCCAACCTGGTTGCCCCGGGCGTTCACCGCGTCAACCGCACCGAGTATGCCAACGCTATTCGCGACCTGCTGGGACTGGAAGTAGATTCGGCCGCGTACCTGCCGGTGGACGATTCCAGCTCCGGCTTTGACAATGTCGCCGGGAGCTTGTCGGTATCGCCCGCATTGGTGGAAGGGTACATGTCGGCGGCGGGCAAGATCAGCCGTCTGGCCATGGGTCATGAGACCGCCCCCCAGGAGAAGAAGTACATTGCTCCGCAGGACTACTCGCAGGAAACTCACATTGAGGGTTTACCGTTCGGAACGCGCGGGGGCATGGTGATGCGCCACACGTTTGCCGCCGACGGAGAGTATGTGATCGCATGGTTCCCGGTGCGCGGCAACACCGGCGAATTGTACGGTGCAGACCGCTCCTGGGAAAAGCTGGAAGTCCTGATCGACGGCGAAAGAGTCGGTCAATTCGACATTTCCAAGCTGCCCCAGGGCACCGATAACGACAAGAATGAACTGCGCATAAAAGTGAAAGCGGGGCAGCGGACGGTCGGTGTTACGTTCCCGGCCACCACGGACATCCCCATTGACGATTTGAATCAGCACTACGTCCGCAGCGTCCTGGACACCAACCCGATTCCGGGCTACATCTTCTCGCCTCAAGTGGGCCAGGTGATTATCCGGGGCCCGTACGAAGGGACCCGTCCCAAGGATACCCCCAGCCGCCGGACCATTCTGACGTGCGAACCGAAGACCGCCACCGAGGAAATCCCTTGCGCCAAGAAGATCCTGGGAACTCTGGCGCGTAAAGCGTACCGGCGTCCGGCCAATGACGGCGACGTCGAAACGCTTTTGACATTTTACCAATCGGGACGCAATAAGGGCGATTTCGAGGATGGCATTGAGCGGGCATTGCAGGCAATCCTCTCCGATCCGGAATTCGTATTCCGCGGCGAGGCCGATCCGGCGGGCGTGAAGCCGGGCGAGGCCTACCGCATCAGCGATATAGAACTGGCTTCCCGCCTGGCATTCTTCCTGTGGAGCACCAGCCCGGACGACCAGTTGATTGATCTCGCCAGCCAGGGCAAATTGAAGGATCCCAAAGTCCTCGAGGCGCAAGTGAAGCGCATGCTCAAGGACCCTCGTTCGCATGAGCTGGTGAAGAACTTCGCGGGTCAGTGGCTCCAGCTGCGCAACCTGCCGAGCGCCGCCCCGGTCACCCAGATGTACCCGGATTTCGACGACAATCTGCGCCAGGCCTTCCGCACCGAGACCGAGATGTTCTTTGAGAGCATCCTGCGGGAAGATCGCAATGTGCTGGATCTGATGACGGCCGACTATACCTTTGTCAACGAGCGTCTGGCCCGGCATTACGGCATCCCCAACATCTACGGCAGCCAATTCCGCCGCGTTGCGCTGGGCCCCGACCTGGACTATCGCCGCGGTTTGCTCGGCAAAGGCAGCGTTCTTCTGGTCACCGCGCAAGCCGACCGGAACTCGCCGGTTCTGCGGGGCAAGTGGGTGTTAATGAATCTTCTGGGCATCGTTCCTCCGGAGCCGCCGCCGAACGTCCCCGCGCTGCGCCAAAGCGACAAGCAGGCGAACGGGCAGCCGGCTCCGCTCGAAGTCTCCATGCGCGATCGGATGCAGGAACACCGCGCGAATGCCGTTTGCGCGTCTTGCCACCTGAAGATGGACCCCATCGGATTCTCGCTCGAAGCCTTCGATGCCGTGGGCAAGTATCGCACGATCGAGTGGGGCAAACCGCTGGATCTCACCGGCGAACTCTCCGATGGCGTGAAATTCCAGGGCCCCGCGGGTCTTCGCAACGCGCTGATGCGCTACTCTCCGCAACTCGTGCGGGTGCTGACGGAAAAACTTCTGATCTATGCGCTCGGCCGGGGCGTGGAACATCAGGATATGCCGCTGGTTCGCTCCATCGTTCGCGAGGCGGGCCGTAACGACAACCGCTTCTCGTCGCTGATTCTGGGCATTGTCAAGAGCCAGCCCTTCAATATGAATGTGAAGGAAGGCGAAACGGTCGCCAGCAAGTAATCAGAGGGACAAGTTGATAAGATTCAGAGGAAGACGTGAAGACGTAAGGAAGGGAACTCAACCATGTTTTTGACTCAAAAGCACATCCCCCGCCGGACTCTCCTGAAGGGCCTGGGTGTCTCGCTGGCCTTACCGCTGCTGGACTCCATGGTTCCCGCCCAAACGCCGTTAGCCAAGACGGCGGCGGCCCCGAAGACACGGTTTGCCCAAATCTTTTCTCCTCACGGCTGGTCGCCCACCTATTGGGAAGACGGACGGCCCGACATCCCATTGACCCCGGGGCGCAATGTAGGTTTAGGCTTCATCCACCAGCCGCTGGCTCCCTGGCAGGACAAAATGACGATTGTCGCCGGCCTGGACGCTACCTCCTCGATGCCGCCTCCCGGATCGAGCGGCGGCGATCACTCGCGCACATCGGCTACGTTCACCGGCGCTCCGCCGAAGAAGACTGCCGGAGCGGACATCTACTGCGGCACCAGCATCGATCAAATGATCGCGCAGAAGTACGGCCAGGACACGCTGCTGCCGTCCATCCAGCTGGCCATCGAAGACCCCGGCGCCAACACGGGCATCTGCGGCTGGGGCTATAGCTGCGCTTACTCGAACTCGATTTCCTGGGCGTCGGCCACCAAGCCGTTGCCGCACGAGATTAATCCCCAGCTCGTCTTTGAGCACCTCTATGGCGACGGCAGCACGCCGGAAGAGCGGCAGGCCCGCAAGGCGGCGAGCGGAAGTATTCTGGATGCGGTGACCCGCAAGGTGGCCAAGCTTCAGAAAGTGCTTCCGGCCAGCGATCGAGCCCGGCTGAACGATTATCTGGATGCGGTCCGCGAACTCGAGCGGCGGCTGCAGGTTGCCTCCAAGGTTTCCGCGGAAGTGCCCGCCGAGGGCATCCCGTTTGGCGTGCCGGAGTCGTTCGATGAACACATCAAGCTGCACTTCGATCTGCAGGCGCTCGCGTTCCAGGGCGACATCACGCGCGTATCGTCGCTGATGTATGCGCGCGACGTCAGCCTTCGAAGCTATCCGGAGTCCGGCGTTCAGACACCCAACCATCCTAGTTCCCACCATGGCGAAGATCCCAAGCGCCGGGAAGACTGGGCCAAGATCAACCAGTACCACGCCAAGTGCTTTGCGTACTTCCTGAAGAAGTTGCAGGCCACGCCGGACGGGGACGGCAATCTGCTGGATCATTCGCTGATTGTGTGGGGCAGCAACATGGGCAACGCCAATCAACATAGCCACGTCAACGTCGGGTATCTGCTGGTGGGCGGCGCCTCCGGCGCGCACAAACCCAAGAAGCTGAATATCCACGAAGCGGGTCCGACCTCGAACCTCCTGCTGAGCACGGTGCGGATGATGGGTATCGAGAAGGACAGCATCGGCGACAGCATCAAGACGGTGTCGATCTAACAGCGAGGAGATGGCTCACCATGCGCAAAAATAGAATGTTGTCTGGACTGCTGGCCGGGACGGTTCTGTCCATGCTGGGTAGCGGCCTTGGATTCGCCGCTGTCTCCAGCGACCTCGCTGACGCGGTCATGAATCGCAGCACCGAGCGGGTTCTGGCCCTCCTGAGCCAGAAGGCCGACGTGAACGCGCCCCAGGCCGACGGCACCACGGCGCTGCTGTGGGCCGTTCGCCATGACGACCTGGCGACCATCGACCAGCTCATTGGCGCCGGAGCGGACGTCAAGGCCCGGAATCGC
>DATIRX010000654.1:0-5809 GCA_035469225.1 Bryobacteraceae bacterium | reverse complement strand
TGTACGAGTACGCCACCGCGAAT
Source organism: Bryobacteraceae bacterium (assembly GCA_035469225.1). Taxonomy (GTDB): domain Bacteria; phylum Acidobacteriota; class Terriglobia; order Bryobacterales; family Bryobacteraceae; genus Palsa-187. Next base: position 5,786 of record DATIRX010000654.1, on the reverse strand, counting down.
CGCATGGTAAACATGGGCAAGCCGCAGGAAGCCGGCTCGGATACCTGGATGGGCACCAATTACGGCCATTGGGAAGGCGACACGCTGGTGGTGGACGTCACCGGTCTGAACGGCCTGGCGTGGGTCGACCGCGCGGGTGATTTCGCCAGCAGCAAGCTGCACGTGGTGGAGCGCTTTACGCGCGCGACTCCGTATCACATCAACTACGAGGCGACGATCGAAGATCCTTCGGTCTTCTCGCGGCCCTGGAAGATCAGTCTGCCGCTATACAAGCGGATGGAAAAGAACGCACAACTGCTGGAGTTCAAGTGCGTGGAGTTCGCCGAAGAGCTGCTTTACGGAGAATTCAAGAAACAACCTGCGAAGTGAGGAGCATGTAATGAAGAAGACACTATGGACTGTGAGCATCTGCGCGGGGCTGCTGCTGGCCGCTTCGGCGCCGGCGTGGGCGCACCATGCGTTCCAGGCGGAGTTCGACCAGCGCAAGCCGGTCAAGCTGGAAGGCAAAGTCACGGACATGGAGTGGATCAACCCGCATGCGTGGATTCATATCGACGTGAAGAATCCGGACGGCACGGTGACCAACTGGATGGTGGAGTGCGGCAGCCCGAACATCATGCTGCGGCGCGGATTCACCAAGCGGTCGCTCGAAGTGGGTTCGGATATCGTGGTGCAGGGCTATCAGGCCAAGAACGGATCCATGCGCGCCAACGGTAGCAGCGTAACGTTCGCGGATGGCAAGAAGCTGTTCGTGGGCGGATCGAATCCGGACGATCCCAACGGCGGCAAGCAGTAGTGGAGGGTTCCATGAAACGATTTCTTACTCTTGCACTGATCGCGATTCCGCTGGCCGCGCAGGCGCCTAAACCCGCTGCGAAGGCGAGTAAAGCATACACCGCGCCGAAAACTGCTTGGGGCGATCCCGATCTGCAGGGACAATGGCCGGCGACGGCCAACATCCCCATGCAGCGTCCGGCAAATCTGGGCGAGCGGGCCACGCTGACGCCGGAGGAGCTGAAGCAGCGGCAAGCGCAGGCAGCACAGGCGGCCGAAGGGGACAGCGAGGAGTTCGTCTCGTCGGAAACCGCCGTGAGCATCAATCCGCCGGGATACTGGGTGGAGCGAGGCAAGCCTCACGCGCAAGCGTCGCTCGTGGTGGATCCGCCGAACGGACGAATTCCGCCCTTGACGCCGGAAGGCCAGGCGTATGCAAAGAGCCTGCGGAACGGGCTCGGGCCGGGCAGCCATTTCCCCGACAAAGTGGACACGTACGAAGACTTCGATTTCTACAGCCGCTGCATTACGCGCGGGCTGGTAAGCAGCATGCTGCCGACGCTGTACAACTTCGGCAACGAGATCGTGCAGGCGCCGGGTGTAGTCGCGATCCGCAATGAGATGATCCACGAGACGCGCGTGATCCCGCTCGATGGGCGCCCGCACGTCGGCAAAGGCCTGCGGACCTACATGGGCGATTCGCGCGGCCATTGGGAAGGCGACACGCTGGTGGTCGAGACCACCAACTTGAACAACAAGACCGGCACCGGCGGCGGATTCTTCAGCGACGCCGCGGTGCTCACCGAGAAGTTCCGCCGCATTTCCAAGGACGAGTTGAGCTACGACCTGACAGTCAACGATCCAAAGACGTGGACCGGGCCGTTCACCATCCACATGCCGTACAAGGAAGATCCCAACTACGCCATCTACGAGTACGCCTGCCACGAAGGCAACTACATGATGATCGACGCCCTCACCGGGGCTCGCGCTCTGGAGAAGGAAGGCGTGCAGGTGAAGGTGGACAACGACAACTTCGTTCGGAAGGCCGGAGAGGCGCCCAAGAAGTAGGGGTCGGGCTTGCCGGACCCGTCTTAATCCCAATACACGAAGGCCATCGCGTTGCCCGTGCCGGCTTCCGAGCGATAGCAGGGGACGTAATCGACCTTGTGAAACCTGCGGCCGGCCGCGTTCATGGCGGCGATCACCGGATACCAGTTCTTGGTTTCCGCGGTCCCTACCTTGAAAACGTTCTCCGGGATCTTCTCCAGAGCCGCCTCGTCGCCCTTTTCCATCGCATTCAGGATGGTCTTGTCGAGCTCCTCGTCGATCACAAAGTGCGTGAGACCGCCGGAGGCCATCAGCGCGACGCGGCCATATCCCTTGAAGTTCTTGATGGCGCGATAGAGCGCATGCCCGAACTGCAGGCAGCGGGCGTTCTTCGGGACGTTGTGCGGGAAGTGGACGTTTAGAATGATTGGGACGCTGGGCGGCGGCGTGTCGCCCAGGATGGAGTGATATAGGAACCCATACGCGTGGGGGATGCCTCCGCGCGGCGCCGCCTTGGGCGTGATGTCGGATTGCGCCAGGTCGAAGTTCTCCGCGGCCAGTGAATCGAGAATGTGATCGGCCAGCTCGGACGCGCCCGGATAGGTGGCGCCTTGTTCCGGCGAATTGCCTGGCTCGGCGATGTTCAGACCAGGAGCGTCTTCATGCAGGTGCTGGACGTTCTTGATCTGCGCGCCGCGATACACCGTGATCGAAGGGGTCAGACCTTCATCGAAGAACTCGCGCTGGTCATTTCCCAGGATGACGACGGCGTCGGGAGCGGTCTCCTTGAACTTCTTGCCGAGGACTTCCATGGCGCGGCGGCATTGCTGGAAACGGTCGCGGCGGACCTCGACGGTGACCTGGTCGGCGAATCCGGGAGCGCGCAACTTCATCAAGCCTTCGAAGTCGTAGGTCTGGCCGCGAAACCAATGTTTCTTATTTTCGCGGTCGGCTTTTGCGCGCAGATCCCATTGTTCAGGAGGTGTCGACAACAGCGGCCCGTGAGACGATCCTATACCCAGTACGATTTCCGCCATAGTGTTTGAACTCTGAGTGTACTACTACTTAAACGCCAGTTTGGCTTTGCGATCCTGTTCGGCCTTGATTCCAGGGCCGAACAGGTTCTCGAAAAAGTGTTCGCGGACCAGGCGGTCCACGACGCTGTTGTCGATAACCTTGTGGAAGTCGTAGGCCTTGAGCTGGGCGCCGATCTGCGCGTCGGCCTGATGCTCCTGGATCCACTGCACGGCCGGAGCCAGCACATACGGCACGCGCTCGTACGATTCGGCCTTGCGATCGTGATCGTACAGCCGCTCCACGTCGGCAGGAGTTTGAGGATCGTACACAGCGTAGGCTTTCACCGCCATGGCTTTGTCGTCGTAGTAGCGCTTGATGCCTTCGGCCTGCGCCTTGATCAGCCGCTCGGGAAGCCCGGGATCCGCCGCGATGGTGCTCTTCTTGAACACGTACGCCATGGGCGCGTAGAGATCCTGGTAGTCCGCCAGATTGGCGATTTCCTTGAACCCTTGCCCCTCCAGCTTGAAGTAGGCGGGCGGAGGCAGCATGGTGGCATCGATGCGGCCACTAGCCAGCGCGGCGACGCGTCCAGCGCCATCCGTGCCCAAGGGAACCCACTGGATGTCCCGCGCGGTCAGTCCGTTTTGACCGAAAATCGCCAGAGCGAAGTTATAGGGCGGGTCGCCCAGCTGGCTGACGCCGAATCGCTTGCCCTTGAGATCCTTCACGCTCTTGACGTCGTTCTTGGTCATCATGGCGAACAGGCCGCGGTTCATGGGACTCCCCATGATCACCAGCGATCCGTCTTTCGAGGCCGCGAGCATGGCCTGCTCCATCGGATAGTTGGTCGCCTGCGCCTCGTTGCTTACGAGCATCGCGATGCCGGCAGGATGGACGCCGAAGATCATGGTCGCGTTCACGCCGTACTTCTGGTAGTAACCGCCTTCTTTAGCGAGGAACAGCGGCCAATTCGCGGGAGCCTTGGCGGGATAGTTGATGGTGATGTTCTGGCTTGGCGCCTGCGCGACGAGCGTCAATGCAGCAGCCGCAACCGCGGCCGCGAGCAAGCTGGTTATGGTGAAGGTTCGCATGATGCCTCGCAAAGGGGAGTATATCGGCTCGCGGCATCGAGCGCAAAGGTTGCCATGGTTTTATACTTAGCTGGATGCTGGATGAAGCCAGGAATCAACTTCTGACCGAAGTCGGCCAGGGCACGCCTATGGGCGGGCTGCTGCGCCGCTACTGGATGCCGGTTGCCGCTGTGAGCGAGTTCGATGGCAAGTCCATCAAGCCGGTTCGCGTGCTGGGCGAGGATCTTACGCTCTATAAGGACCTGAGCGGAACCTTCGGCCTGGTGGACCGGCAGTGCGCTCATCGGCGGGCGGACATGGCGTACGGGTTCGTGGAGCAGTGCGGGCTGCGCTGCAACTATCACGGATGGCTGTATGACGAAGCAGGCCGCTGCACCGAGCAGCCGTATGAAGATGTAGCCGCTCCACAGGCGCATTTCAAAGACAAGATCCGCATCACTGCCTATCCCGTGGAAGTGAAGGCCGGACTGATCTGGGCGTATCTGGGTCCGGAGCCGCGCCCGCTGGTGCCCGATTGGGAGCCGTTCCACTGGAAGAACGGGTTTGTCGAGATCGTGTTCGCGGAAGTTCCCTGCAACTGGTTCCAGTGCCAGGAAAACTCCATCGATCCGCTGCACTTCGAGTGGATGCACATGAACTGGAGCGTTCGGCTCGATGACAAGCTGGGGCCATACTCTCCGCGCCACCTGCGGATGGAGTTCGAAGAGTTCGACTACGGATTCGTGTATCGCCGCCTGCGCGAAGGCATGTCAGAATCGGACCTGATGTGGACGGTGGGCCGGTGCTGCCTGTGGCCCAACGCTTTGTTCACGGGCGATCATTTCGAATGGCGCGTGCCCATCGATGATCAGAACACGCTGAGCGTTACGTGGGCGTTCACGCGCGTACCCAAGGAGCGCGAGCCGTACGTCCAGGGTAAGATCCCGGCTTGGCGCGGTCCCGTGCGGGACGAGGTGAACGGCGGATGGATTTCCAGCCACATCATGAATCAGGATTTCGTGGCGTGGGTGGGACAAGGAACCGTGGCAGACCGCACTAAGGAGCACCTGGGGTTGAGCGATCGCGGCATCATCCTGCAGCGGCAGCGGTTCCTGAATGACCTGGAGGCGATCGCGCGGGGGGAAGATCCCAAGGCCATCCTTCGCGATCCGGCGGTGAATCGAAACGTCCCTCTGCCGGTGGCGGAGCGCAAGCTTCTGGTGGATGGACTGACGCGCGCAGAGCTGCTGGCGCATCCGATTCTGGGCAAGCAGTACGCCGGCGACTACATCTTTCAGGCGGGGCAGCCGGAGGAAGTTCGCGCGGCGTTCAAAGAGGCGATGGGGATATAGGCCGCAAAAAGGGGACAGACGACTTTTTGACTGCAGGGCCAGCTCCGTTTAGCGATCGCCTCAAAATGTCGTCTGTCCCCTTTTTGCGTTTTGCGCTCCCCTACTTAGCTTGCTTCTCCGGTTCTTCGTCGCCGCTGGAGGAACCGAGGAACAGCTTCTTCCCGTCTTTGAACGTCATGGAGCTGCCGTTGGCTTTGTTATCGCCGCTCTTGGCCTGGTAGCCGCGGATGATGACCTCAGTTCCCTCCTCCAGCGATTTCTTGGTGAAGCCGCGGCGCAGCAGCCCGTTGGGAGTATTGGCCTCGATCATCCACTCCGTGGTGGTGCCGTCGGGATTCTTGGCGGCGACGTGAATCCAGGCGTGCGGATTCACCCACTCCATCTTGATGATGGTGCCGGTGATATTCACTACTTTGTTGCGATCGAATTCCGCCGCGAAGGAGTGATGCGCCCAGGCCGGCGCGGTTCCCAGAAGTCCAGCTACGATTGCGATCGCCTTCATTGTTTTGCTCTCCTCTGCTCGGCT
>DATIRX010000653.1:0-5972 GCA_035469225.1 Bryobacteraceae bacterium | reverse complement strand
CGGCGCTCCCTTGCATCCCCCCGCTGACGACAAATTGATTCAGGAGAGCGGCCATTCCGGCCATCACAGGCGAGGAGACCGATGTTCCACCGAAGGCCTGGAGAACTCCCCTGGTGTAAACCAGGTACCCGTCCACGTGATTCGAAGCGGACAAGGCAACATCAGGCACGTGTCTGGCGTTGTCGTTTGGCACGCCGGGGCCTGTCTGCCAGGAGGGCCTCACAAAATATATGCTGGCGCCCCCGCCCGTCGCCGCGGGCGAGCCTTCGAGCGCGCTGCTGTTCCAGGCGATTTCCGGAATGTAGGATTTGACCGACGCACCGGTTCCATCGTTGTTTACCGTCCAATATTGACCCGAGCCTTCATTGAACTCCGTTCCCCCCACGCCCGTGACTTCCGGAATGCTCGCGGGAATGTCTACGGCCAATCCCGGGTTTCTGGTACTGTTGCAATCGGCCGCACCGGAGTCGCCGGACGCGGCGAACCAAGTCATGCCTTGAGCGTTCCCCTGCCGGGCCATCGCCTGTAACATCACGGCGTCCGAATTCAGGTTCGCCAGCTCGCACGATCCGTAGCTCATGCTCAACACAGGAGCCAGATTCTGATCGATCGCGTACTGGACGGCATCCATAACGTCAAAGCTGTAAACGTAGATGATCTTGGCGGCCCGCGCCACGGCGCCAGCCCACTCCAGATCCAAATCCGCCTCGGCTAAATCGGCGCTGGTAATTCCCGGATCCCTGGTGTTGGGAACCAGCAGAATCTGAGGATCGTTGGGTGGAAGGCCAAAGCGGTTGCGAAAGAACTGGATGTCCGAGAGATTGATCTGCGTTTGTCCCACCACCACCAGCTTTTGGCCGCTGCCATCCATGCCTGCGGAATACAGCGGATTCAAGTTGTAGATGGTGGCGATATCGTTCGGCGCCAGGTAATGGCTCCCTGACGACGATGTGTAATTCGGCACGCTGCCGGCGCCCAGGCGCTGGGAAGGCTTCAAGCGGAAATCGTGCAGCCCGTGAATGCCCCTGACTAACGGTCGAATAGCCGATGGAACCGAGGGTTCGGTGGCGTTGGCGAAATGCAGGTCGTTATCGGCCAGATATGTTCGCAGCTCGGTTTGAAATGCGCTTTCCATCTGCGCTGCGGTTCCGCTGACAGCGATCCAGTTGCGGCCCTTCGCCATGCCTCGGATCGTAAGGCCCTGCCCTTCCAGCCACGCGACGATCAGCTTCAGATCGTCCTCACTCACGCCGAAACGGTCCGCATATTCCTCCGCTGTTAGCCAGCGGTGGTAGTTCGGGGAACCCGGCGTTTGCTGCTCAACCAGAAGTTGATCCAGCTCGGCCTGCTGACTGGCGGATTGCGCCAAAGAAAGCGTCACATAATCCAGCTTGAGCGAGCGCCCCACGGGCCCCCGATCGTTTTCAGCTCTCACGCGGGGATGAATTTGTCCCGTCAGGCTCGCCCGCTGGCGGTTATCGATGGGCCGGCTGATCCTGCGGGGCTGAGCCGATGCCAAACTTGCTATGGCACAAAGCACTGAAAACACAGGCAGGAGTCGAAAGGGAAGGCGTTTCCGATGCGATGGAACTGCATGCTGCATGGCTGTATTGCTTACTGGCGAATCCCCAATAGTATTGCGACGTCGATTCAATGGATCTGGTTTCCGGGCATCGATGAATTTACATCCGTAGTACCGTCGTACGCTACTGTTAACATCATCGGCCTGATACCGTGGTGGCATGAGGCTGGCGCTGCTCATTCTGGTCCTGGCCGCCGGGAGCGTCCGCGCACAGAAAGGCGGATTCCCTCGCGATATCGTATTCGCCCACAACCAGATCAGAGCGCAGGTCGGCGTTCCTCCGCTGGCGTGGTCGGATCGTTTGGAAACACTCGCGCGGGATTGGGCCAACACCCTGCTCTCGCGCCGGGAATTTTCCCACCGTCCCAATGGGAAATGGGGCGAGAACCTGTTCGCAATCACGGGAGCGCGTGCCTCCTCCACGGAAGTGATTCGCGCGTGGGCTGACGAATCGCGGAACTACGACTACAGCTCGAATCGATGTCGCGACGTGTGCGGCCATTACACGCAAATCGTCTGGCGCGATACCAAACAGGTAGGATGCGCGGTCGCCCGAGACAATCGACGGGAAATCTGGGTCTGCAACTATGACCCGCCCGGCAACTGGGTAGGCCATCGCCCCTACTGAGAAAGACTTACGAGCTGCCGGCAATGGCGGGCGATCTGGCGATCTTCCTGGCTCGGGATCACACGTACGCGGACCTGACCGGATTCCTCATCCGGTGAAATGCCAAGAAACTCGAGACCCTCGCAAACGCTTCTTCGAATTCGAGCGCTGTGCTCGCCGATGCCGCCGGCGAAGACCAGCAGGTCGAGGCCGCCCAGCACGGCAGCATAGGCGGCAATCGTCTTACGAATCGCCGTGCAGAAAATCTCGATCGCCAGCTGCGCGTTCCGGTCTCCGCCATCGGCCGCAGCTTCCAGATCGCGCATGTCTCCTTGACCGCCTGAGAGCGCCTTCCAGCCGGAATCGTGATTCAGCAGCTCTTCGAGCGAATCGGCGTCCATCTGCTTCACGCGCAGCAGATAGAGAAGTACGCCGGGATCGAGATCGCCGCTGCGAGTCGCCATCGGAACGCCTCCGGTGGGGGTGAGCGCCATGGTCGTATCGATCGACCGCCCGTCCTTTACCGCCACCAGGCTGGCGCCGCTGCCGAGGTGCGCGATGACGGTTCGGCCGGGAAGTTTTTCTCCCAGTTGATACACGATGGATTCGTAGGAAAGTCCGTGGAAGCCATAACGATGGATGCCTTCCTCGAATAGTGCCCGGGGAAGCGGGAAGCGCGTAGCGGATTCCGGCATGCTGCGGTGAAAGGCCGTGTCGAAGCACGCGAACTGCGGAACCCGAGGATAAGACCGCTCGGCCCTTTCGATGAGCTGAAGGGCCAGCGGAATGTGGAGCGGCGCGAAGTGGACAGAGGTCCGCAGCTCTTCGATCAAAGCTGGCGTAATTCGCTGGTGGGTTACCAGGCGAGGTCCTCCATGCACCACGCGGTGACCGATCGCGCACGGCTTGCCCGGCGAGAGGCTGGCCAGCCACTCTACGGCATGATCCAGTGCGTCGCCCTGCGATGCGAGGTTGAGCTTTTCCGATCGCAGCACGCCATCGTGACCGTCCCGCAGATCCAGCTCGCCTTGGTTGTTCGCACCGATGCCGCTGGCCATTCCGCCGTAGACAAGCTCCTCTTCGCCATTCTGCAGCGCGTAGAGCCCATACTTCAGCGACGAAGATCCGGTGTTGATTACGAGGATGGGGTCACCCGGCATGGAGGCTTTAGGATCTGTGCCAAGCTTTAGACAGGCTCTTCGGGCTTGGATTTTTTATGGAATCTAACCTTTCTTCTGAAGAATTGCGCAGGATCGACGCATATTGGCGGGCCTGCAACTACCTCTGCGCAGGGATGATCTACCTTCATGATAACCCTCTGCTCAGGCAACCTCTGCGGCCGGAGCACTTCAAGAATCGGCTGCTGGGCCACTGGGGCTCGGACCCCGGCCAGACCTTTGTCTGGGTTCACTTGAATCGTGTCATCCGCAAGTACGACCTGGAGATGATCTATCTTTCGGGTCCGGGACATGGCGCGCCGGCCGTGATCTCGAACTGCTACCTGGAGGGGACCTATTCGGAGGTCTATCCGGAGAAGAGCCAGGACGAAGCCGGAATGCTGCAGCTGTTCCGCGCATTCTCCTTCCCGGGCCAGCTGGGCAGCCACTGCACGCCCGAGGTCCCCGGATCGATTCATGAAGGCGGCGAACTGGGCTACAGCGTATCGCACGCCTTTGGAGCAGCCTTCGACAATCCCGAGTTGATCGTGAGCGTGGTCGTCGGCGACGGGGAAGCGGAAACCGGGCCGCTGGCGACTTCGTGGCATTCCAACAAGTTTCTGAATCCGATCCGCGATGGAGCGGTGCTGCCCATCCTGCATTTGAACGGATACAAGATCGCCAATCCCACACTGTTGGCGCGCATCACTCCGGAGGAGTTGGAGGATCTCTTCAAGGGATATGGCTGGGAGCCGCGGATCGTGGAGGGTGACGTCCCCGAGTTGATGCACCAGAAAATGGCTGCGACTGTCGAGGCTTGTGTGCTTCGCATCCGCGCAATTCAGGAAGAGGCCCGCAGGACCGGTAAACCGGACCGTCCGCGCTGGCCCATGATCGTTCTGCGATCACCCAAAGGATGGACCGGGCCAAAGGAAGTGGACGGGCGCAAGGTCGAGAATTTCTGGCGAGCCCACCAGGTGCCGGCGCTGGACGTGAAATCGAATCCCGAGCATCTCCGGATCGTGGAACAGTGGATGCGCAGTTACCGGCCGGAGGAGCTCTTCGACCAGCGCGGCACCCTGGTGCCGGAATTGCGCGCGATGGCGCCGGCCGGAGATCGCCGGATGAGCGCCAATCCTCACGCCAACGGAGGAAAGCTCCGCAAGGCCCTCGATCTTCCTGACTTCCGCGACTATGCAGTTCCGATGGATGGCCCGGGAACCAAAGAGATCTCTCCGACCGAAGTCCTCGGCAAGTTTTTGCGCGACGTCATGCGGAACAACATGGACAGCTTCCGGCTGTTCAGTCCGGATGAGAACGCGTCCAATAAGCTTCAGGATGTCTATCAGGCGAGTCTCAAGACCTGGCTGGCCGCGATTAAGCCGGAGGACGCCGACGGCACGGACATCGCCACGGATGGCCGCGTGATGGAGATGCTCAGCGAGCATACGCTCGAAGGCTGGCTGGAAGGCTACGTATTGACCGGCCGCCACGGGCTTTTGAATACGTACGAGGCGTTCGTCCACATCATCGACTCCATGTACAACCAGCATGCGAAATGGCTGGAGAAAGCCAAGCGCGAAGTCGCATGGCGGGCTCCCATCTCTTCGCTCAACCTCCTGATCTCATCGCTGGTATGGCGTCAGGACCACAATGGTTTTACCCATCAGGATCCCGGCTTTCTGGATCTTGTCAGCAACAAATCCGCCAATGTCACGCGGATATACCTGCCGCCCGACGCCAACTGTCTGCTGAGCGTGGCGGACCACTGCCTGCGGAGCGAAGACTACGTGAACGTGATCGTAGCGGACAAGCAGCCGCACCTGGTGTATTTGGACATGGAAGCCGCCGTGATCCACTGCACCAAGGGCATCGGCATCTGGAAGTGGGCCAGCAACGACGCCGGATCGGAGCCGGACGTCGTGGTGGCGAGCGCGGGAGACATCCTGACACAGGAGGCCTTGGCCGCCGTTGCGATCCTGCGGGAAAACATCCCGGATGTGAAGATCCGTTTCGTCAACGTCGTGGACCTGTACCGGCTTCAGCCCGACACGGAACACCCGCACGGGCTTTCGGATCGCGACTTTGACTCATTGTTTACGAAAGACCGGCCGGTGATCTTTAACTTCCACGGATATCCCTGGCTGATTCATAAGTTCACGTATCGCCGAACCAACCACGTCAACATTCATGTGCGGGGCTACAAGGAGAAGGGCAACATCGATACACCCCTGGAACTGGCGATCCGCAACCAGGTGGACCGGTTCAATCTGGCGATCGACGTCATTGATCGCGTTCCGAAACTACAGGAAACCGGCGCTCAGCTCAAAGAATGGCTGAAGGGGCAGATCATCGAGAGCATCAACCATGCTCACAGCGAAGGCATCGACCGGCCGGAAATCAGGAACTGGCGATGGCCCTCGGGGCTGTAACCGGCTCACTTCACGCTCTTCATCCACTTTAAGATCGGTCCGGTTACGCTGGTGTCCTTGGTGTCGGGCGACATGACCTCGGAGATGTGGCTGTGATCCTTGAACAGAACATAGGTGGGACAACGGCCCGCCTTGCACAGCTCATCTCTGAGGGTTTCGGCGAACGCGATCACGCTGGGCGGATCGAGTTCCGC
>DATIRX010000652.1:0-9285 GCA_035469225.1 Bryobacteraceae bacterium | reverse complement strand
GGAAACTGCCCGGCGTTGAAGTTGGGCCACTGCGGCGGCAACGCTGTACTGGGGTACCCTTGCGCCAAGGTCGTAATGGGCGAGCCGAAGTTGGGCGTGGCATTGCTGGCGGAGGAGCCTGCCAATCCGCCCGCGGCATTGTTGTTCACAGCCGTGCCGCCATATACGATCCCAAAGCCCACACGGATCACGGTCTTGGAGTCCAGCTGATAGGCGACGCCCAGGCGGGGTCCGAACGCGTAGGGATAATTGTGGGCGATGTCGCAGTTGCAGCGGCCCGGCCCCGAGGATCCGTCGTAGATCGCGGCCCCCAGCCTGCCGCCGGCCGATGGATTCGGCGTGGTGGCAGAAAACTCCGGGGCGCGGCCGTACTGTTCGCGAAGATACGTCGAGTAGTCGTAACGTAAGCCGTAATCCAGAGTCAGCTTGCGAGACACCTTCCACGTATCCTGCACATACAACCCGAATTGCTTCTTGCCCATGCGGGGTGTGGTGAGTCTGGAGATGCCGATGGAATCGGCCCCGCCCAGCAGGAAACTGGCGTACGGGAATCCGACATTGAAGCCTCCCACCGCGGTGTTTTGAAAAGGTTGCCCGGTTTCGGCAGCGGCGAAGGTGTAGGTGCCCAGAGTGTTGCCGTTAACCTTGGGTGGATAGCCCTGGGTCTGGAATTCCGAGCCGAGCTTATAGGTATGGTTGCTCCGGACGGAGGTGACGCTGGCGTTAAACGAAGGGGTCTGGGTGATCTGGTTCGATCCCGCCTCTGAGCCGATGGTCTTGATGCCCCCCGTGCCATTGCCCGCAAGCAATCCCGAGATGGTCGGGAACCAGGTGTGTGACAGGCCGCCTTTCAACCCGAGCTCCTTTTCAGCGTCGTAATTGGTGAGTTCCCCTGTGGTGGTCACGGACGGAACCAGGAAATAATTGCTCCGGTAACCCGCGCCGAAGTGTAACAACGTCGTCGCCGTTAGGGTGTGGTCGTAGTTCAGACGGTACAGAGGCGCGTTTTGGAAGGTACCCAGGATTTCGGTAATCGGGTCAGGGAATCCGTCGGAGCGGCCGAAAATCGTGTTCCCATCCGGATTCGAGGTCTTCGTGCGCTGGTAGAAGAAGGACAATTTTCCCTTGGAACCGATGGTCTGGTCGGCCTTGATGGACGGAACTTCGGTAGTCCGATGCGTTCCGTAAGCATGCAGGTAATTGTTGGTCAGGCCCGTGGGCGTGGGCCCGCTGGGCCCCGGAAACAGCGCCTGAATATTCTTCGATACGGGATCGAAGCTGGTGAGCGGAATCCTGTTCCCGGTGAATTGATCCCGGACTTGCACGCCGTTGATCGGCCGAGTGGTGGTGGGGTCGTAGATCATGCCCTCGAGCATCTGCCGCCCCAGCGGGTCGGTGCCGATGACGTGAGGGGTACCGGGTGTGCAATTGCCCAGGATGGCACACGTGAAGTCGCCTGCCTTATAAGCCGCGATCGGGACGGTCTGGAACTGGTTGTTGACCTCAGTAGTCTCGCGGAACTGTTCCCAGCTGAAAAAGAAGAACGTCTTATCGCGGCCGTTGTACACCTTGGGAATCCAAACCGGACCGCCGACGGTAAACCCGTAATCATTCCTGCGGGCTCGGGGCCGGGGATTGCCGGCGGGACTATTGGTGTACGGATTCCCCGCGTTGAAAACCTCGTTGACGAAGTACTCGTAAGCGGTCCCGTGGAACTGGTTGGTGCCGGACTTCATGGTCACGTTGAAAACGCCGCCGCCCACCTGGCCGTATTCGGCCGCGAAATTACTGGTCTGAATCGCGAACTCCTGAATCGCGTCGACGCTGGGCTGGGTCTGCGCCGGAACTCCGGGCGTGCCGGTGTTGGATGCGTCCTGGCCCTCAATCCGGAAGGATTGCGAGTTGCCGGGAGTGCCGTTAATGCGCACCAGAGAATTGGGGACGAACGTGGTTCCGGGGATCAATTGCACCGCGGCGTATGGATTCCGAATGCCCGCGCTTCCGGAGAGCGTCCCACCGATCCCCAGGACAGGGAGCTCATCCAGGGTTTTCCCGGCGACGTTGTGGCTCAACTCGCCGCTTTCCGTCTTGAGCAGCGTGGCCGCTTCGGTGACGGTGACCGAATCGGAAGTGGCTCCCACTTCCAAAGTGACGTCGATGCGCAGCGTTTGCGCAACCTGAACCGTAAGGCCCGTGCGGGTGTATTTCTTAAAACCGGGTACCGTGACCGTGACCTGGTAGCTGCCGGCGGGCAGCTGCACCAGCGTGTAGTTTCCCGTCGTCGAGCTGGCACCCTCGTACACCACTCCGGTTTCCACGTTCTTCGCTTGAATCGGCGCGTTGGCGACCACGGCTCCGGCCGGATCGGCGACGGTTCCCGTGATGGTTCCGCGATCGCTCTGGGCAACCGCGGTCATGGCGAGCAGCAAACAACAGACGACAACGAAAGCGAGCCTCATACGTTTTCCCCTTTTAGCGTGCAGATGCCTCTAAGAGACGGTAAACTCAACCCCAGACAGCTTCCTGGGCAGTTTACACCCGCGCGATCTTTCGCGCAAGCCACCTTCGGAAGAGAGCCGGCGGGATCAGCCCTACAATAGTTAGGACACTCCTCCATGGGCCGTATCCGCATCCTCTCCGACATCGTTGCGAACAAGATCGCCGCGGGGGAGGTCGTCGAGCGGCCGGCCAGCGTGGTGAAAGAGCTGCTCGAGAACTCCCTGGACGCGGGCGCGAGCGAATTTCGGATCGACGTCGAGGCCGGAGGGCGGCGGCTCATCCGGATGTCCGATGACGGCTCCGGCATGCTTCCCGACGACGCGCTGCTGGCCTTCGAGCGCCATGCCACCAGCAAACTGGCCGACGTGAAGGATCTGCTCTCCATCGCCACGCTGGGGTTCCGCGGCGAGGCGCTGCCGTCTATCGCATCCGTATCGCGGCTGCTGCTGGAAACGCGCTCGCCCGAGGAAGCATCCGGAACCTCGGTCGAGATCGCCGGAGGCAAACTGTTGCGGTGCGACGAAGCAGCGCTGGCTCCGGGGACCGTCATCACCATCCGCGATCTGTTCTTCAATGTTCCGGCGCGCAAGAAGTTCCTGCGGTCGGAGCAAACCGAAATCGCGCATATCGCGTCTTTGGTCACGCACTACAGTCTGGCGCATCCCGGCAAGACCTTCGTGCTGCGGCACAACAACGCCGAGCTGCTCGGCGTTACCCCGGTGGCGACGCTGCGCGAACGCGTGTTCCAGGTGTTCGGCAGCCGGATCCTGGACGATCTGCTCGACCTGGGGGATCGCCACAGGCAGTTGAATATGCCTCTGGAGGCCGACGCCCCGCCGGGCGAACATCCGCTTACGCGCAACTTCCGGCTGCGGGGATTCGTCAGCGGCCCGCAGGTGCAGAAGCTCAATCGCAATTCGATTTACCTGTTCGTCAACGGCCGCCTGATTCGCGATCGCCTCCTGCTGCACGCTATTTCGGCCGCGTACCACAACCTGATGCCCGCGGCGTGTTATCCCTTCGCGCTGCTGTTCCTGGACTGCGACGCCGAAGAGGTGGACGTGAACGTGCATCCTTCCAAGACCGAGGTGCGCTTCCGCCACGGCTCGATTGTGCACGATTTCGTGCGCGATACCGTGCGCGAAATTCTGATGGCGCAGAGGCCGGCATCGAATATTCCAGCGCCCACGCCTCCGCAGCCCGGCGCCGAACTGCCCTATTCGGAGTTCACCCAGCGGATCGAGAGCATGAGTTTTCCGTCCGTCGCGATGGCGGCCACCGCGGATGCCGCGGCGGAAGCGGCTACGCTGCCCGAGTTCATACTGCGGCGGCCGCATTCCCCGGCCCCGCGTTTCGACTTTGAACCGGCTTTCCCGCCGGCGGCGAGCCCCAAGCTGACCGTGCCGGACACGCATGGGCCGCTGTTTCCGGATGCCCAGCCTCTGGCTCCGGAAAGTCTGGACGCGCTCACCGATTTGCGGCCGCTGGGGCAGATTCACGAGAGTTTCATCATCGCCGCGGGGCGCGACGGACTGTGGATCATTGACCAGCACGTGGCCCACGAGAGGATCCTGTTCGAGCAAGTGTTAGCGCAGCGAGCCAATGGAGCAGCGGAAAGCCAGCGGCTGCTGGTGCCCCTGGTGATCAGCCTCAGCGCGGCGCAGCAGATCGAATACGCCCGCATCGCCGAAGAACTGGAGGCGCTGGGATTCGAGACCGAGCCGTTCGGTAACCGCACCCTCGCGGTGAAGGCGGCTCCGGCCGGCGTGCCTGCCGCCGAGATCGAGAAAGTAGTGTTCGAAATCCTGGAGATCTCCGAGCGCGAATTGCGAAAGGCATCGCTGGAAGACGTGCGGCGCGCCATGGCGGCCTCCATTGCCTGCCGCGCGGCCATTAAAATCAACACGCATCTGGAACCCGCCAAGATCGACTGGCTGCTCCGAAGCCTGGCCGCCACCGAGTACCCCATGAGTTGTCCTCACGGGCGTCCCATCGCGCTGCGGTATGCCACGCGCGATATTCTGAAGAGCTTCCATCGGATTTAGAAATATTGGGCTTTGACCCGTGCGATTTCCGCCACGCTCCAGGCCTGCGCCGGACAGCCGCGCGGATAGCGAGGCTCCTCGGCATCGTAGATTTCCGCGATGGAACCGACGCATCCGTCGCGCGCCGCTTCCGCTTCCAGGGTCTCCACCAGGCGGCGGCAGTAAGCCAGATTCTCCGCGGTTGTTCCGAAGGCCGTCAGGTAACTGTCGATAAACGGGCCCAGGAGCCAGGGCCACACCGTGCCTTGATGATAGGCGCCATCGCGCTCAAGGGGCGAGCCCTGGTACCGCGGCTGGTAATCGGGATCGTCGGGCGCAAGAGTTCGCAGTCCTACGGGGGTGAGCAGCTCGCGCTCGACGACGCGGACCACGGCACGGGCTCGCTCGGGCTCCAGAAGTCCGAAAGGAAGGCTGACGGCGAAGAGCTGGTTCGGCCGGAGCTGGGCGACGGGACCTTCAGGCGTCAGAACATCGTACAGACACTGGCGCTGCGGATTCCAGAATCGCGCTCGAAAGTTATCGCGCACGCGGCCCGCCTCGGCCTGATATTCCCCGGCGGCCGGGTCGTTCAGATCCTGGGCCCACTCTGCCATCAGCGATAACGCGCCGTGCCACAGCGCGTTAATTTCGACGGGCTTCCCTTGGCGCGGCGTGAACCTGGTGTCCATCCACGTAAGCTGCGCGCCGGCGCTCAGCAGGTGATCCTCGGGATCCACGGCGATATCAAACCGCGTACCGCGCTGGTGCCAGGTAATGATTTCCTTGGCAGCCGGATAGAAAACGTCACGCAGAAACGCCCGGTCGCCGCCGGCCTGTACCCATGCCCGGACGGCCTGGAACATCCAGAGAGTTGCGTCGGCGGTATTGTATTCGGGCGTGTCGCCGGCATCGGGGAAACGATTGGGAATCATTCCCTGGTTGGCGAACTGGAGATAGCCTTCGATGATCTCGCGGGCTTGATCTAGCAACCCCGGAGCGATTAATAGCCCCGGTAGACTGATCATCGTATCGCGACCCCAGTCCGTGAACCACGGATAGCCGGCGATGACGGTGGGCTTGCCATCGGCGCGGCGCACCAGAAACGGATCGCGTTTAGACTTCGGCGGCTGCGCGGGCTCGGTACCGTCCAGCGAAGCGCAAACCGGAACCCATTCCCCCGGCTGAAGCTCGATCGTGAGGACGCCGGGGGTGAAGAGATCCTCGCGGAAATCCAGCCCGCGGTCGAGTTCGGCCAGATACTCGATGTTGAAATACCACTTCGGATCGGCAGCAAAGTTCGCTTTCGGCCGGAATTCCAGGGGCGGCAAGCCGGCGTACGGAGAATCGTCCGCGTGCCTCAGCGAGTGGTAATCGCGATACGCGAGAAAGGGCCGGATTCGCAGCGTCAGGGGGTGGTCACTGCGGTAGCGAACCACCACGGCCTGGCGTGCAGGCACCAGGTAAACCTGGCGCTCGAACGTGATGCCGCCGAGATTGTAGCGCCATGTGGAGCAGGGTTCGGCGAGGAACTCCTCGACGTATCGGCTCCCCTCATCGACCAGCTTTCCCGGATACTGGCAGCAACCCAGGGCGAAGGTCCGATCGCCGGCGACAACCTCTTCCTCAAATCGCGAGAGCACAACATAGCGCTCCACGGGAGGCTTAAGCGAAGCCACCAGCAGCGCGTGATAACGCCGCGTGTTGACTCCGGCCACGGTACCCATGGCGAAGGCGCCGGTACCGTTGGTTTCCAGCCATTCCCTCATGGATTCAAGCCGGGAACGTTAAATCCCTTTGGTGACGTCGCGATGCGTTTCCTTGACGCGATAGCCCGCCTGGCTCAATCGCTTGCGGATCTCGTGCGCAATCATGACGCTGCGGTGATGGCCGCCGGTGCAGCCGAACGAAATGGTCAGGTAGCTTTTGCCTTCCTCGATATAGTGCGGCAGCAGGTAAATCAGGAGTGCGGAGATGCGCTCGATGAATTCCTGGCTTTGCGGAAACGAGCGGATATAGCGCGCCACGCTGGGATGCTTGCCGGTGAGCTTCTTGAATTCGGGGATGTAGTTGGGGTTGGGCAGGAAGCGAACATCGAACACCAGGTCGCTGTCGGCAGGAACTCCGTGACGGTAGCCGAAACTGTTGATGTGCACCAGAATGCCGGTGGCCCCGTGGCGCTGGCCTCCGAAGGTGGAGTGAATCGTCTCGCGCAGCTCATGCACATTGAACTTGCTGGTGTTGATGATGGGCTCGGCGAGTGCGCGGATGGGCTTGAGACGTTCGCGCTCGCGGCGAACGCTGGCGGCGACACTCTGCCCGGTTCCCAGCGGATGGGGGCGGCGGGTTTCGCTAAAACGGCGGATGAGCGCGGCGTCGTCGGCATCCAGGAACACCAGCCGCGTGGGCACCTGCCGCCGGATGCGCTTAAACAGCGCCGGAAATTTCTCGAACGCGGTGCCCTCACGGATATCCACCACCAGGGCGGCCCGGCGGATATTGGAGGCATTCTTGACCAGCTCGGCGAATTTCGGAATCAGATCGATGGGAAGATTGTCCACCGCGTAATAACCGAGATCCTCCAGCGCCTTGAGTACCGTGCCTTTCCCAGAGCCGCTGAGACCCGTAATGATCACCAACTCGGTCTTATCCGCAGCGTGCGGACGGGGCGGAGAGGAGGCCGGCATGGTTTAGAAGTCGAGGTTCAGGATTCGATCAGGTCGAAATGCCCGTCGCGGCGGCGAACCAGCACCGAGAGCCCGTCCCGCTCCGTATCGCGATACACCAGATAGTCGCGCCCGGGGTCGATTTCAAGCATGGCTTCGTCGAGCGTCATGGGCTTGCGCCGTCCCACGCCGTTTACGCGAAAGACTTTTTTCGCGGCGACTGCGTCGGGCTCGGCCTGCTTCTCCGCGGTATCCAAAGCAGCCGCTTTGCCGGCATCCTTTTTCGGAGCGTCCTTGCGGCGATGCTTTTCGCGCCATTTGCCGCGGGTCTTGACGGCCTGCGTCTCGAGCTTGCCTAAAGCACCGGTCAACGCGTTCAGCAGCTCGGCATCCGATCCGTTGGCCGCGAGCTGATGATCATAGAACTGGACGGTGATTTCGGCACGATACAAGTGCCGCTCCTGGACCACCACCACGTGAGCTCCGCGCTCCCCGCGTCCGTCCAGGAGTTTACCGAGTTTGGCAAACCTGGCGTCGAGCTTTTTCTGCACGGCGGCCGATAGTTTGGGCGGAATGCCCTTGTACACGACTTTCATAGACTGGATGCTCCCTAGGAGCGTACCCGCCGCTGATGGGTGGACGGGATACGCATATCCTCGCGGTATTTTGCGACGGTACGGCGAGTGACTTCGATTCCCTCCGCCTGCAGGCGTTCGGTGATTTGTTCGTCGGTCAGCGGATGCATGGGATCTTCCTCTTCGATCATCTTCTTGACTTTGCGCTTCAGAATCAGCAGCGGGGTGGCACCTCCGCCGGGGCCCTGGACGGCTTCCGAGAAGAAGTAACGGAGTTCGTACACGCCCTGGGGCGTGTGCGCGTACTTGTTGGAGACGGCGCGGCTGACGGTAGAAGGGTGGACGCCGATTTCTTCGGCGATTTCCTTGATCATCATCGGCTTTAGCTGATCGATGCCAAATTCCAGGAAATCCATCTGGCGGCGCACAATCGACTGGCAGACCTTCAAGATGGTCTGCTTGCGCTGCTCGATGTTCTTCATCAGCTGGATGGCGGAAGCGTAGCGTTCCTTGATGTAACTGCGAACGTCGCGATTGGGCTCCTGCTCGCGGTCGAGCATGCGGCGGTACTGCGGATTCAGACGAAGCTGGGGAATGTCGTCATCGCTGATCTGGATGACATAATCCTCGCCGTCCTTGGAGATATAAACATCTGGCTCCACCTGCCGCGCTCCGGGGCCGGAGTGGCGCAGGCCGGGCCGCGGATCCAGATGCTTGATCACGTCGAGCGCGATCTGGATGTGCTCGATGGGACGCCGCAGCAGCCGGGCCAGCTCTTTCGTCTGGCGCTGTTCCACCAGTTTGAGATGATCGAATACGATCTGCCAGGCGAGACCACCCTTCGCGCCACGGCTCTCCAGCTGAATGAGAAGGCACTCGCGCAGGTCGGATGCAGCTACTCCGGCCGGATCCAGGGTCTGCACCACGCGAATGGCTTCCTTCACATCTTCGAGAGAATGCTCGCCCTCGGCCGCCATGTCCTCAGGTGTGGAAAGCAGATACCCGTTCTCGTCCAGGTTGCCGACGACGCCATCCGCCGCATCCCGAACTTCATCGCCCATGGCCAGCAAGGCCAGCTGTGAATGCAGGTGGTCGGAAAGAGTAACCGGCGAGGAAAGGAAGGTTTCAAACGAGGGCTTTTCGACATTCTCCGAAGCCGGACTCTTGTAGCCGGGATCGAGATAGTCGTCGAAATACGAACCGAAATCGATCTCGTCGAACGGATCGGCTGCCGCAGGCGCTTCGGGAGTCTCCGGGGCATTGACACCCGCGGCTGTTTCGGCAGCTTGGGGCGGCGGAGCTTCGGCCAGTTCGGCGGCTGCGGTGACGGTTGCCGAATCGAGACCTTCGGAGGTGGCATACGCGCCGTCGGAGACGTCCACTTCGACCGGTCCCGAAGTCACATCCAGAATGGACTGGTCCGCCGGATCGCCCATCCGCTCGGCTTCGAGCAGCGGCTGCAATTCTTCAGGCGTCAGCTCCTCGCCACCTTCACCGGACTCTTCCAGAACCGGATTCTGGGAG
>DATIRX010000651.1:0-7934 GCA_035469225.1 Bryobacteraceae bacterium | reverse complement strand
ATCGACGAAAAGGAGATGGAGGCTCTGGCGTCCTAATACGAATGCGTGTTCTGGGCATCGACTGTGGAACCGAGCGCACCGGCTGGGGCGTCATCGACAGCGATGGCCGGCAGCATCGCGTTCTGGCGCTGGGCGTGATCCGCACGGCGCCGTCGAAGCCCCTGGAGCAGCGCCTGGCATCGATCGCGCAAGCCCTGCGAGGTGTTCTGGATAGTCACCAGCCGGATGCGGCCGCTGTGGAAGAAGTCTTCTATTCCCAGAACGTCAAGACGGCGCTGAAACTGGCCCACGTGCGCGGCGTCGCGCTGCTGGCCATCGCGGAGGCACGGATCACCTTGGGAGAGTATTCCCCCCTGGCGATCAAGGTCAGCGTGGTCGGCTACGGGCGCGCGGAAAAGCAGCAGGTCCAGCTGATGGTGCGGACGCTCACCGGCTTTCAAGGCGCGATCGAATCCGACGATGCTTCCGATGCTCTGGCAGTGGCGATCTGCCACGCCACCACCTGCCGCCAGCAAGCCTCGCAAAGGGCCGGGGCCGGTCTATGAAGGCGGCCTGGCTGCTGCTGGGGATTGCTGCGGGAATGGCCGCGGGGGCCGATATCGCGCGCGTGTCCTTCACCAAGGTCTTCCCCGGATCGGATCCCGCCTATATGGCGGCCACTGTGGACCGCAACGGCGCGGTCACCTACCGGGAAGCCAAGGACGAAGAACCCGAGACGTTCCAGATGGAACCGGACGCCGTCAAAGCCATCTTCGATCTGGCGGATAAGCTCGATCACTTCAAACGCCCGCTCGAAAGCGGCCTGAAGGTCGCCAAGACCGGCGATAAGACGTTTCGCTGGGAAAACGGAGCCGAAGCCAGCGAAGCAAAGTTTAACTATTCGCTGGATGAGAACGCCAGGACCCTGCAGGACTGGTTCGAACGCATTTCCGAAAGCGAGCGCGCGTTGATGCTGCTGCGCCGTAACATCCGCTTCGACAAGCTGGGCGTGAACGAGGCTGTGTTGCGCGTCGACGCGGCCTGGACGCAAAAGCGCCTGGTGGGCCGCGAGCAGTTTCTGCCGTTGCTGGACCGCGTCGCCAAGAACGAGACGTTCATTAACCTGGCTCGAGAACGGGCCGCACGGCTCGCCGGCACCATGCGCGCCGATTCCGCCAAGGGTACGGTGGAATGAAGGGCGCGGCGATAGGCGCGCTCTGCTGCGTGTTGTCCCTCGGGCCGGCACTGGCGCAGCCGGCGGAAATTTCCGTCACCGAGCAGCAGGACCTGATGCGCGCCTTGAGCGAAGGCAACACCAGCCCTCCGGACCTGATCCGGGCCCTGGAAGCGCACCTCGCCAAGTATCCGAATACGCCCCAGCGATCGGAGGTCGAACGCGCCCTCGCCAAGGCCGCCGTTGAGAGTAACGATATTCCCAGGATCGCCAAATACGGCGAATCCGCCGCGGCCGCTTCTGCGGATGATTTTCTCTTGATGGACCGCTTGGCGTATTCGTTTCTGATGCTGGGAGGCAAGGAGAACGCCGCCAAGGCCTACAAGTACGCCCGCGCCTTTGAGGAACTGGTGGCAGCTATGCCTGTGGCCAGCGGCAGGGACGCCGCGCGCCGTCAGGACGAGCAGGAACGGGCCGCCAGCCACGCGCTGCTGTATCAGTCGCGCGCCCGGACCATTCTGAACGACGATGACGACGCCTTGCGCCTCGCGGCCCGGGCGTTTTCGGCTTATCCCGGCGAGGAAACCGCGCGCGAGTGGAGCGAAGTCCTGCTGCGCATGGGCAAGCAGGCCGACGCCATCGAGCGTCTGGCCGAGGCCTTCGTCATCCCCGATCCGTTCGCAACCGATGCCATGCGTCAGGGAGACCGTCTATTGCTGGGCGAGCTATACGCCAAGCTGCACGGCTCAGAAAAAGGTCTGGGCGATGTGATCCTGGCGGCGTACGATCGAACATCTACCGTGGTCGAGACCCGCCGCAAGAAGCTACTGGCGCTGGACCCGAATTCCGCGCTGGCGGATCCCATGGAGTTCACCGTCACCGGCCTGGATGGAAAGAAACTTCGTCTGGCCAGCCTGAAGGGAAAGCTTCTCATTCTGGATTTCTGGGCGACCTGGTGTGTCCCGTGCCGCCTGCAGCATCCGCTGTATGAGACGCTGCGCGAGCGCTTTGGCGCGCGGGGCGATGTCGTGTTTCTGGAAATGAATTCCGACGAGGACCGTTCCGTGGTCGAGCCGTTTCTCACCGCTGAGAAGTGGGATAAGACCGTGTATTTCGAGGATGGCCTGGCCCGGCTGTTGAATGTGATGAATATTCCCAGCACCATCCTGATCGACAAGAGCGGACGCGTGGCCAGCCGGATGGATGGTTTCGATCCGTCCACTTTTCTCGATCAGATGACCAGCCGCATCCAAACCCTCCTTGCCGCAGAATGAGTTTCAAACGTGTCATATGGATTGTTCTCGATAGCGTTGGAATCGGCGAAATGCCCGATGCCGCCCGGTACGGCGACGCCGGCAGCGACACGCTCGGGCACATCGCCCAATCGCGCAAGCTGCACCTGGATAATCTCTGCCGCCTCGGGCTGGGGAACATCCGGCCCCTGGATCGACTGCCTCCCGAAGCCGCGCCGCTAGGCGCTTATGGACGATGTATGCTGGCCTCTCCCGGCAAGGACACCACCACGGGCCATTGGGAGATGGCCGGCATCCACCTGCAGAAACCGTTCCCGGTGTATCCGCACGGATTTCCGCCGGAGGTGATGGAGGAATTCGAGCGCAGGATCGGGCGCGCTACGCTCGGCAACAAGGCGGCATCCGGCACCGAGATCATCGAGGAACTGGGCCAGGAGCATGTGCGCACGGGATCGCCCATCGTGTACACCTCCGCGGATAGCGTGTTTCAGGTGGCCGCGCATGAAGAGGTGATCCCGCTGTTTGAGCTGTACAAGATTTGCGAGACTGCGCGCGAGATCCTGCGCGGCAACCATGAAGTGGGCCGCGTCATCGCCAGACCGTTTCTCGGATCACCCGGATCGTTTACGCGCACCGCCCATCGGCACGATTATGCCGTTCCTCCGCCCAAGGGCATGTTGCTCGATCGTCTGTCGGAGCGCGGAGTCGAAGTATTCGCCATCGGCAAGATTTTCGACGTGTTCCTGGGGCGGGGCATTCGCGACTACGAGACCACGAAATCCAACGCCGACGGCATGGAAAAGACCCTCCAGGCGATGGACTCGGTCCCCGGCGGGATGATTTTTGTGAACCTGGTCGATTTCGACCAGCTGTACGGCCATCGCAACGATGTCGAAGGCTACGCCCGGGCGCTGGAGGCCGTGGACGGCTGGATTCCGTCCCTGGAGGCTCGTCTCGGTCCCGACGACCTGGCCATCGTGACGGCGGACCACGGCTGCGATCCCACCACCAGGTCCACCGATCATAGTCGCGAGTACGTGCCGCTGCTGGTCTTTGGCAAACGCGCCCGGGCGGGTGTGGATCTGGGCACCCGCCGGACACTATCGGACATCGGCCAGACGGTGGCCGAGAATTTCGGAACGTCGATCGCTGCGGGCGAGAGCTTCCTGCCGGAGATTACGGCTTAGCTGGTTCAGCGGGAGTCTTCTCCGGCTCGCATTTACCCTTGCAGACCGTCTCCGAGATTTTCCGCAGATCTCCCAGCCGGTTGGGATCGCCCATCGAAGGCCTGCGGACGCTGAGCGTTTCGGTCACCGAGCCATCGGGATTCGCGCGGCGCTCGACGATCTGCTGCTCCTGGATGCGCATCTTGGCATTGTTGTCCTGCAGCTGGCCGGCCACCGTATGCGCGTACATGTTGACCTGGAT
This sequence comes from Bryobacteraceae bacterium, assembly GCA_035469225.1. Lineage (GTDB taxonomy): Bacteria > Acidobacteriota > Terriglobia > Bryobacterales > Bryobacteraceae > Palsa-187. The sequence continues at coordinate 4,100 of DATIRX010000651.1, read as the reverse complement.
GGTCTCCGCGCCGCCAGGCTGTTTGGTCGAGACCGATTCGGTTTGCGATGCCAGCTGCAACTGTCCGGTGACACCGGGCTCGTAGCGTGCCGTAGTCTCGGTGGTTGTGTCGTTCTGCTTGGCCGAGGTCTTCACCTGCCGCAAAGTCTCCCGGAATCCACCCGCGCCATCGCGCTGGTAGACCGATTCTGTCGTGTGCTGATTCGTCGCCGGTCCGTCCGTTATTTCGGATCGCTTCTCTACGGTTTCAAACGATCCATTCAGCGTCGGCCGGTCCACCACCGTGTTCGCCGTGGTCGTCGATCCCTGGACCCGGGTTTCTGTAGTCCGGCGTTCCTCTTCATGAGTTGCCCCATTCACATCCGTGCGGTAGGTGCTCTGGCGAACTGAAGATCCGCCACCCGGCAGCTTGTTCTCTTCGATCACTACCCGCTCGGTCAGGGCCAGCCGTCCGGTCGGGTCGAACTTCCGAAGAATCCGCTCCGTGACTTTGCCATTGGCGTCCTCGCGGACCACGCGGTCGACCACCTGCTCCAGGGGCACCTGGCGGCCGTTGATCGACTGGAAGCGCTCTGTGCGCTCGCCATTGGCAGACGTGCCGGTAGAGGCCACCGATGGCGCCTCCACGCGCCGACCGTTGATATCGGTAGAGTACGTATTCGTGGTGCTCTGCGGCCAAGCCACGGCGGTACCCATAACCAGCAAAAGAAGGGGCTTCACATATCCAGGCTAAGCGTAAGCCCGAGTTCCGGCAATAGAGGGAACGCCTTAGGCGGGCACTTCCCTTACAATGAAAATAGAGTGAAGACCTTCTACATCGAGACCTTCGGGTGCCAGATGAACGCGCACGATTCGGAGAAGGTCGTCGGAACCCTGGTCCACCAGGGCTACCAGCAGGTGGAGACCCCCGAGGCGGCCGAGCTGGTGTTCTATAACACCTGCAGCATCCGCGACAAGGCCGAACAAAAGGTGTTCAACCGGCTGAATCAGTTCAAAAAAGACGCCCAGGGCAAGACCTTCGCCGTGCTGGGCTGCGTGGCCCAGCAGGAGGGCGACAAGATTTTCGAAAAAGCCCCGCACGTGAGCCTGGTGTGCGGTTCAGCCAGCTACAATCGTCTGCCCGAGCTTCTGGTCCAGCTCGAAACCGGCAACCGCCGGGTCACCGGGCTTAGCCTGGATACCGAGGACACTTTCGAGACGCCCGTCACGCGCCGCGACAACCCGCACCGGGCCTATCTCACCATCATCGAAGGCTGCGACAAGTCCTGCGCGTATTGCGTGGTACCGTTCACGCGCGGCCCCGAGCGCAGCCGCACCAGCCAGTCGGTGATCGCGGAAACTGCCGAACTGGCGCGCGCCGGCTACAACGACATCCAGTTGCTGGGACAGAACGTGAACAGCTATCGCGATCCGTCGCCCGCGGGCTGGGATTTCGCCACGCTGCTCGACAACGTCGGACGAGTCCCGGGCATCCGCCGCGTCCGCTTCACCACGTCGCATCCGCGCGACTTCCGCAAGAGCATCGTGGATGCGATCGATCAGAATACGGCGCTGTGCAACCATGTGCACCTGCCGGTGCAGTCCGGATCGAGCCGCGTCCTGGCCGCCATGCAGCGCCTCTACACGCGCGAAGAATACATGCAGCGCATCCAGTGGATGAAGGCGGCCCGCCGCGCGATCGCCATCACTACCGATATCATTGTCGGATTTCCCGGCGAAACCGAAGAGGACCTGGCCGCCACGCTCGGCCTGCTGGATGAGGTCGAATACGATTCGGTTTTCATCTTCAAGTATTCGCGCCGGCCGAACACGCCCGCTCTTGCCCTGGAAGATCAGATTCCCGAGGAAGAGAAGATCCGCCGGCTGACGGTGGTGCAGGAACACCAGCGCAACATCCAGATCCGCCGCAATGCCGCCTATGTGGGAACCATCGAGGAATGCATGGTAGAGGGCTTCAACAAAGCCACCGGCCAGTGGATCGGACGGACCTCGCAGAACAAAACGTTGAACTTTCTGCGGCCGGGGCAGGATAGCGATTTAAACGGTCAGTATGTGGACGTTCGAGTCACCCGCGCCGGACCGCATTCCCTGGCGGGCGAATCCGTTAATTAGACTAAAGAAGGGGACACGCACATGGAAGTCGAAATGAAGATCCGGGGACTGATGATGGACCCGAGCACGAATCTTCCGATTGTCGTGCTCAAGGACGTCAACGGCGGCGCTGTCCTTCCCATCTGGGTGGGGATTTACGAGGCCAATGCCATCGCGCTTGAAATCGAAAAGATCCCGACGGCGCGGCCCATGACCCACGATCTGATCCGCAACCTGCTGTTCGGCCTCGAAACCGGCGTGAAGAAGGTTGTCGTCAGCGACCTCAAGGAAGACACCTACTACGCGGTCATCTGGCTGGAGCGCGATGGAAAGCTGATTTCGGTAGATTCACGCCCCAGCGACGCTTTGGCGATTGCCCTGAGGCTGGATTGCCCGATCTACGTCGAAGAGACGGTGTTGAAGACTTCGAAGACCGCAGCCGCGGTAGCCGAGGTCGGAAGCAACGAAGAAATCCGCAAGTGGCTCGAGGGCCTCAATGATGAGGACCTCGGGCGCTACAAGATGTAAGCTCGCGTAGGGCCGGCCTTCAGGCCGGCCGTTACTTCCCTTTTTTGGCCGGGCCGGCTTTGGCTTTGGGCGCTCCGCCCTTCGGCGCTCCTTTGGGAGCTCCCTTGGGATTCGTTCCTGACCACCCAACCAGCTGCTTCAATTCCATGTCCACCAGGAAGGTGACCATGAAGGGCTCTTTAGTGAAGGCGTCGGGCTGGCCCTCAAACTCCAGAATCGCTCCTGGTTCCATGCTGCCGGGTAGGGGCTCCTCGAATTTCAACGTGACGTCGGGAACGTCAGGTTTTTCGAGAGCTAGGACCAGCGTCTTGGGCTTGGTGGCAGGATCCATCGAGACCAGCTTGGCTTTGAATTTCTCGAAGCCCTTCTGCTTTCCAGGCTCGCCCGGCAGCAAGGCTCCCTTCATCGCGGAAAAATAGGCGTCGCCTTCTTTTTGCAGCGGCTCGCGGACAATGTCGCGCCAGAAGGCCAGGATCGGATTCGCGGCGTCGATCTTGGCTTGCTCCTCAGCCTTCTTCCGGGCAATGTCGGCGCCGCTTTCGATCGTGAACCCAGCGGGCGGGAAGGCGCCGGCCTTGGCAGCGGCCACCACGTTATCGAAGCCTTGATTCGAGCCGTGATACTGGTTGTAAAGGTTGGTCACGTACGCGAGAGCAGTCTTTTTGTCGTTCGGAGCCATCGCGTTCGGTCCGTCTACTGTGGCGGCGCGGGTGAAATGGAAAATCGCCGGGGGCTGCTTGTCGGGATGATCCTGGCGCTGGTTGAACTGGGATTGCGCCAGGAAGTAGGAGAACTGCGCCTGGCTCGGATCCAGCTGCAGGAACTTGGTCAGCTCCGCCTCTGCCCTGGGAAAATCTTTACGCTGCACGGCGATCCACGCGATCTGGCGCTGCCCCAGCGGCTTCATGACGGCCTTGGTCTGGGTCCATTGCGCGGCGTTCATCGTCTTGGGCATATTGTCGGCCGCAAAGATTGCATCCAGATCGTCCAGGACGTGTTTGGAGACGCGCTCGCCGGTATCCAAATCCGCGGGTTGCACCGGCATCAACTGGTACAGCAATGTTTCGATGGCGTAGATCGAGAAGAAGTGATTGGGATGCGTTTTGAGGATCTCGACGGCCTTGTCGAAGGCCTGCCGCATCATGCCTAACTCCTGATACGTGCCCAGGTAGGCTTCCTCGCGATCGAACGCGAAATCACTGGCGGCGTAGTCCTGCTTCCATTTATCCAGGGCCTCGACCTTCCCCTTGCCGGTCGCCTTGGTGAACGCCGTATAAAGCTCGAACTCTTTCTGGTCTTTCCAGTTCTGCTTCGCCGCGGCCGGCGCTTGCGCCTGGATTGGCTGCATCCCCAGAGCCCAGCCGAGAGCCAGTCCCAGCCCAACTGCCGTGATCGTCGTCAGTGTGCGATAGTTCAGTGTCACAGCCACCCTCCAGCGCGATTTTGAGTTAAGTAAATGTTCCGCGCGGTACTCTGCGGAG
>DATIRX010000650.1:0-2619 GCA_035469225.1 Bryobacteraceae bacterium | reverse complement strand
TCGAGGGCTATCCGGGGCTGGTTGTGCATGGGCCGCTGATTGCGACGCTCCTGTTGGATTTGCTGCGGCGAAATGACCCCGGCGCGAACGTAACGCGATTCAGTTTCCGTGCGGTGAGTCCGCTGTTCGATACGGCTCCGTTTGTGGTGTGCGGGAAGCCGGAAGGCGCTACGGTCCGCCTGTGGGCGAAAGACGCGGCCGGCAATTTAGCGATGACGGCGGAAGCGTTAATCGGATAACAGGTTTTTCTGGCGGCGGATGCGCTGGTCGCGTTCCCGGGCGAAGCGCTGGATACCCGCGAAGATGGACTTGGCATCCAGGTGCGCCTCGGCGATCACATCGGCTTCCAGGCCGCCGGTGAGCCACTGGTTGTCCCAATCGGATGTGAGCGAATATTCGTCGGTCAGGGGGCCGACGTCGCGAAGCGGCCAGACACGGCGGGTGCCCGTGCTGACCACCATCAGATCGAAGTTCGCTTCCGGAGGCAGAACGCTTTTCCGATAGGACTCCGGCTGGCGATCGAACAGCTCCTCGCTGATGGCGGCCACGATCTTCACGTTGATCCCGGCTTCTTCGAGTTTCGGCAGCGTGCTCACCAGGTTCACCGTAGAGCTGGAGCCTTGCGTGATCACGTAGCCGTGGCGAGGCTTGCCGGGCGCGAAATCCCGAATCACGTAGAAACCTTTGGCCGCCGCCCGTACATCGGTATCGGCGAACTTGCTGCGATCGGCCACCGGAAAATCGGGACGCGCGACTTCCAGCGTGATGATGCCGACCTTGGCTTCGCGAGCCGCGATTTCCGCTGCCGCGAAGTACGCGGGAGCCACGTCGTTGTAATCCCAAAAATTCAAATGAATCGTCTGGCCTCTGGGGAACAGCTTCCACACTTGCGGCGCGAAAATACCGAAGTGCGTGCGCCCGTCGGCGGCGGTCTCAGGACCCGAGTGCGCCACCAATATATGGAGCACGCCCATGCGGAATTTGCTGTCCTGATTCTGCTGGCTCCACACGCGCGCCGGCGTGTACATCAGTGGAGTAAACGCTCCATACGTGCCGCTGATGGCCCACACTCCCGCGAACTTCTTAGGATCGAGAGACGCATTCTGCCCCACCAGGCCGATGGCGGTCGAGGCGTTCCCGGCTTCCTGAATCGCAGCCTTTAAGCGCGTTCCGAGGGGGTTGGTTTCCGGATCATAATGCCCCCACATGCTGCCGTGCTCGAGGTTAATGGATTCGGACAGGTCGGCCGCAATGGTCAGGAACCGGTTTTCGGTGACATAGTTCATCCACTTGACGATTTCCGAAATGCAGCGGCGCGTGCCGGCCACTTCGCCCGGTTTGCGAAACAGCGCGATGTTCACTTGTTTCTCAGCCCCGGAAACGGAGTTTTTGACGGCGACTTTCTGCGGCTCGACTGGAAGATTCCCGACGCGCAGGCGGTCATCGAGGAATGGATCCTGTTTCGTTTCGATACGCAGCGGCACGTTGTCCTTGAGCGTGTCGCCGATCTCAACCAGCCGGTCCGCCAGCCAGTCGCCCAGGCCGTTTTTATCGAGCACCGACATGGCGATATCGATATTGGTCTTGTACTGGATCAGCCGCGTGCGCTCGTCTTTGGTCGCTCCGTCGCGGATGCCCTGGAACTGGACGCCGTACCGTTTTTGGAAGGTTTGCGCCAGCGCGATGAAGTATTCGGAGTTCATCTTGAACGCGTAAGGATGGCTGGGGAAGCCCAGCAGCTGCTCGCCGGCCTCGGGGATCTTGCCGCCCATGGCCGCGGGCCAATAGCCTTTGTCGGTTTTGCCGATCAGCACCATGGGGCGACGATCTTTTCCGTCCCAGTGCTCCATGGTCTTGAGCGCGGCGACCACCTGATCGTAATCGTTGCCTCCATCGGTCGCGAACACGTTCCAGCCGTACGAGGTCCACTGTTCGATCAGGTTATACGCTGCATATTTGGAATCGACCACTCCGCCGAGGAGCGAATCGTCGATACCGGCGTTGTTATCGGAGATCATCACACGGAGGCGCTTGCCGACTTTCAGCGCCAGGGCCTGCGTCTTGAGCTCCTGGGCGTGGCCTTCCGTCATGGCGAACTCACCTTCAAACGCGATCACCTTGGGCGCGTCGATGGCAGCGCCGGCAACGTCCCAGAACGCGGCCTTTCCAGCGGCAGTGGCGATGCCGATCCCGGACGGCCCGCCGTTGACGTCATTGGTGACATCAGTGGTTTCCGCGTGCCCCGCCAGCGCCTTGATCCCGCGAACCTTAGCCTGCGCGAACAAGGGATGATCCGCCAGACCCTGATCCTGGAGCAGGGTCTTCATGGCGCCTGCGCCGCGGCGGAAACCCAGCGCATCAATCGGCAAAATTGCCACATGCGGATCGGCGTAATAACGCTGGTTGCCGGTAGCCTGGAACCTGCGTTCGAGAGCCTGGCCCATGATCATCCACAGCGCGTAGCAGGTGGGAATGCAGTGCCCGCCGGCCAGCATAAACTTGTCGCAATAGGGATGTTTAGGGCGGCGATAATCGTAGCGCAGCCCTCCCAGTTCCGGTCCGACCAGGTGAATGGCGACATTGTACGGAGTGTAGGCCAGCGGTCCTCCGAAGTGCCCG
>DATIRX010000649.1:0-1995 GCA_035469225.1 Bryobacteraceae bacterium | reverse complement strand
GGATGCTATGAGTGCCATGGAACCCAGGGGCAGGGAACCACCGCCGGCGCCCGCCTGGCCCCCAGGCCCATCGCCCTCACGGCCTTGATCGCCTACGTCCGCAAGCCTGGAGGACAAATGCCGCCCTACACCGCCAAGGTTGTCTCGGATGCCGAGCTGGGCGACATACGGGCTTATCTCGCCACAATTCCCGAGCCCACGCCCGCAAGGAATATTCCCTTGCTGAATCAGTAATGCCGGGTGTCACGCCTGAATTGAGCATCGTTGTTCCCGCGCTGGAGTACCCATTTGTGGATGTCACCGTCGGCGCCCTGATGCAGCAGAGCGCGCCCTGCGATTCTTACGAAGTGGTTGTGGTGGATTCTCGTGAAGGGCGTTGGGCAGAGGCGGTACAGAACGAAGCACGAAATCCGGATCCTGCCGTGATCTACGTTCGATCGGAGAGCCGGGGTCTGTGGCGATCGCGTGCGCTGAATGCCGGCATTCAGACATCCTCCGGAAGAATCGTGGTGCTTCTGGCCGGAGACTTTACCGCGGGCCATGATTTTGTGGAGACGCATCGCCGCTTTCACGCGCAGCATCCGCAGCGCGAATGCGTTGCGGTCGGATCGTCCAACTTCGTCGCCGAGCAGATGACCGGACCTCTGGCGCAATGGCTGGAAGCCAGCGGGTCTCTATTTGGCGTGCGCATGGAAGCGGGCGATGCCCAAGGATTCTTCTACGCCGGCAACGCGTCGCTGAAGCGCGAGTTCTTACTCGAAGCAGGCCTGTTCGACGAGGATTTCCCCTACGATTCCATGGACGACTTCGAGTTGGGAGAACGCCTGCGCCGCGCCGGCATGGCCAGTTATTTCCTGCCGGAGGGGCACGCGGCGCATCAGCACGAAGAAGAAATCACGCTGGCCGAGCGCAGAGCGTACCTGCAGCGATCCGGCGAAAGCGCCGCGGTATTCGAGAAGAAACACGCGGGCCCCTATGGATGGAGCAAGAGCTGCGCGCGGCCTCCGTGGCGACTGGAACTCGATGCCTTCCTGTGGGGCGCGGTGTATCTCGGCCGCCGCCGGGCGGAGGACCTGCATCGTTTCTATTCGGCTCGTCTGGACGCCGCGTTCGTGCGCGGCTGGCGTCGCGGCCGCTCCACTCACCTAGCGAGCTGAGGCTTTCAATCGGACCTTGAACAGGTGCGTGCAGGAAGTGATGTACAGACCTTTGCCGTCTGCATCGCCGAACGCTACATTGGTCGCGCAAATGCGCGGACGCGGCTCCCCCTGAATCTGCGGCAGCTGGAGCGTCCCCAGGTGCTTGCCTTCCGGCGACGTAATCCACACCTCGCCCGGTCCGACGGCATTGGTGGAGTATAGGTTTCCCTTGCGATCCACCTTCATGCCGTCGTTGCCCGCGGGGATGAAAACGTTTGGATTGGCGATGCTTCCGTCCGGACGCACTTCGTAGCGCAGCGTTTTTCCGAATCCCGCCGTCACGTAGAGATACTTTTCATCCGGCGAGAATGCGATGCCGTTGGGAAACTCGCCCGGGCGGTCGCGGTCGCTATCGAGGAGCGTGATCGAACCGTCCTTGACTCGATAGACTCCATTAAAGGGAAGCTCGCGCAGGGGACCTGTGGCCCCGCCGCGCAGGCCGTTCACGCTGTCGGTAAAGTACACCGCGCCATCCGATTTGACCACCACGTCGTTGGGCCCGCTGAGACGCTTGCCTTCATAGCGATCCGCCAGCACGGTGCGCTGTCCGTCTTTTTCCAGGCGCGTCACCGTGCGATCCGCCATGGCCGTGATCACCAGGCGGCCCTGCGGATCGAGGGCCAGGCCGTTGGAGCCGATCAGCAGGATCGCCAGGCGGCCGCTGACGGTTTGCTGCCCCACGTTCAAGGTATCGCTGCCGGTGTAGCCGCTTTTTTCCAGGAATACGGAGAGCGGCCGGCCCGCCATCCACTTGTAGATCACGTTCGCGGCACAGTCGCTGAACAGGAGGTAGCCG
>DATIRX010000648.1:0-4717 GCA_035469225.1 Bryobacteraceae bacterium | reverse complement strand
CTTCTTTAACCCGAGCGCCGGGACGGTCGGCAATTCGCAGCGTCGAATGTTCTCTGGTCCTTGGGACTGGTCTTGGGACGCCTCCGTCAAGAAGTCATTCCAGATTACAGAGCGGCAGACGCTGGATTTGCACTTCGACTTCTTCAACGTAGGGAATCATCCGACGTTTTACATGTACCCGTCTACCGCCGGCGACTACGGATTGACGACTCCCTACAACATCAACAGCACTGCTTTTGGGCAGTTCGACTCCATGAATCACGATTCGCGTCAGATTCAGATCGGCGCGTATTACCGGTTCTTGCGATAGGGGCGGCTGCGAGTAGCGAAGGGGGTCTCATCGCGTCGCGAGGCTTTCATCTGCCGCTGGCGTTCGTCCTCGGACTCGCCGGCCTTGCATTTCTCGCGCCGGTCCACCAGAACCCCAGGGTGCTGCTGGCGTTTCTGGGCGCCGCGGCCGGCCTGGGCGCATGGTACGTAGCGCTGCTCGCGCGGGCCCGGCGTTCGGGGCGGACGCTCGCGCTGGAGGTGGTCCTTAAGAAGCAGCACTACCTGCAAGCCTGCGTGCAGGGCTCGCTGCTGGTGTATTGGGGCTGGTACTGGCCTCCGGTTTACGCGTTCGCCCCCTTCCTCCTGGCCCAACTGGTCTTCGCCTACGCCTTCGACATGCTGCTGGTCTGGTCCAGGCGCGACATCTACACGCTTGGCTTCGCTCCCTTCCCCGTCGTCATCAGCATCAATTTGTTTCTGTGGTTCAAACCGGACTGGTTCTATCTGCAGTTCGGGCTGGTGGCGCTCGGGTTGGCCGCGAAAGAATTGATCCGCTGGCATAGAGACGGGCGGCTGGTGCACATCTTCAATCCGTCGTCATTTCCGCTGGCGGTGTTTTCGGTGGTCCTGCTGGCCGCCGGCCAGAGCGACATCACCTGGGGCCAGACCATTGCGAGTACGCAGTTCTATCCGCCGCACATGTATCTGGTGCTGTTTCTGCTGGGTCTGCCCGGACAGTTGCTTTTCGGCGTGACGACGATGACCATGTCGGCCGTGCTGACGACCTACGTGTTCGGCCGCCTGTACTTCGCCGCCACGGGCATCTATTTCTTCTACGATTCGTATATTCCCATCTCCGTCTTTCTGGGAATGCATCTGTTGTTCAACGATCCGGCCACCTCGCCGCGCACCGAGCTGGGGCGCATTCTCTATGGCGCGCTCTACGGGCTGAGCGCGGTCGGGTTGTACCAGCTGCTGGGCAGCGCGGGAATGCCGACCTTCTATGACAAGCTTTTGCAGGTCCCGCTCCTGAACCTGTCGGCCAAGTGGATCGATCGTCTCACCGGTAAAGCGCCGATCCTGCCACGCTCGCTCACCGTGCGACAGCGCAACCTGGCGTACATGTCCGGCTGGGCGGTGATCTTTGCAGCCATGAGCGCAACGCAGGCAGTGGGCGACAGCCATCCTGGCCAGTGGCTGCCCTTCTGGCGGAAGGCCTGCGAGGATGGGCGCGCGTACGCCTGCCCCTATCTGGCCGATTTGGAGACGACGTTCTGCGATCGCGGATCGGGCTGGGCGTGCAACGAAGCCGGCCTCCTGCACATCGCACTCTCGCGGTCGGGCGAGGATCTTCGCAGGCTCGATCCCGCGGGAGCCGCGCAGCCTCTCCGTCGCGGGTGCGAGCTCGGGTTTGCCGCGGCCTGCGGAAACCTGAGGACGCTCACCAGCGGCACGGGACAATTCTCCAGTGCGCCGCCAGCGATCGAGGACTGGCCCGTCATCTTGCGGGGAAGCAAGGGAGAGATTCGCGAACGGGATCCGGCAGCGTTGTATGCACTCGCGTGCCGCGAAGGCTGGCCCGGCACGTGCGGCCACTCAGCGTTGACGGCGGATGGCCTCCCGTAGCGAGTCCACACGTCCTTCGGCACTGAAAAAAAGATCCCCGGGAAAACGCCGGTAGGCCAGCATGCCGGCGTAGATGGCCGCGCTGTCGTCGAGATTCAGCCCGATACCGGCCAGATACTGCATGCGCAGGTTCCGGTCGCGATTGATCGCGGCGTCCCGTAACCATTCCTTGAGATCGAGCGCACGGCCCGCGTAGGTGGCAAACAGATCCACCGGCGAATTCATTCCGACCTCGGCCAGTGACTGCGCCATCTTGCTATCCCCGCCGCGATACCCCACGCGCTGTTCCATTTCGTCGAGATCCACGCGTAAAGGCTCCGCCTGACCCAGCAGCACCATATCGTGGCCCTGGCCCTGGTACGGATTGCCCCAGATGGTGCCGTTCGGAAAAACCTCGAAGAATGTGGCGACGGCGCTCTTGACTGCCTCGATATCGGTCTCGAAAAGCTGGATGTACATCGTGACGGTGCCGCCGGGGTTCAGGTGCTGCTTCATCGCCTCGAGAAACTCCCGGGTGTACAGATTCGCGGCGCCCTTCACCCAGGGATCCAGCGGATCGATCGTGATGCCGTCGAAGCGTTCCTTGGCCGTCAGAAGGTAATGGCGCCCGTCGTCGATGCGCACCTGGACCTTGGGGTTGCGGAGGACATCGAAGTTCGGCTGGCTGAAGTAGCTGGCCGCGGCCTGCGGGACTAAGGGTTCGATTTCCACGATGGTCTCGCGTTCCACTCTTGGGTCGATGGACACCGCGCCTGCCGTGATTCCCGCGCCGCAGCCGATGACCAGGACCGAGCGAGGATGGGCCGCGGTCAGAGTGGTGAGGTGTCCCAGCATGCGCTGGAGCCGCATGTCGCGCGGAACGTTCGAAGCCTGGATCTTACCGGCCACGTGAAAGGTGAAGATGCCGTTCGGAAAACTGGCAACCGCCACCGAGGAATTGATGCCTTCACCCGCATAGACGATGTCGCTCTTGCCGGCCCAGGTGGCGGCGTAACGGCCGTATGCCACCAGCAGTTTCGAGATGGGCGGGACAGTGTATAGCGATACGCAACCGAGAGCGGCCCCCGCGATCCAACCTCGAGGCAGCAGCAGCAGACCGGACACAGTGGACAGTGCGATGAGTACCTGCTGGGTGCGCTGCGATCCCACCCAATCGACCAGGAGCAAGCTTGCGCCGAGCGCGCCGGCGATGGCCCCCAGCGTATTGGCGGCGTAGACGCCTGCTACCAGACGGGAGGTATCCGGTCGACCGGGAGCGGCCGCCGCCAGCGCCAACGGGAAACTCGCGCCCCACAGGAGCGTCGGCGGCAACAGGGCCCAGAATGCCCGGGCGAGGTCGAGCGCAAAATTGAACCGGATGTTCGAGGAGATCGACGGATTGATGGGCCAGTACGGGAGCGATGCGGACAGGCTGTATGCGGTCCAGGCGATGGCGCCGGCCGCCAGGAACTGACACCAACCCAACGCCAGGCGCGGGCGGGTGAGCACGCGGGAGAGCAATGACCCGATTCCGCTGCCCAATCCGAGGCCGGCGAGAAACACCGCCACAATGATGGAAAACGTGTACACCGAGGCGCCGAACAGCAGGCTGAGTATGCGCGTCCAGATCGCTTCGGCGCCCAGGGCGCAGAGTCCCGAGAGAGCGATGGCGATGTAGACGACTCCCCCGCCCTCAAGGGCGGAGCTGGAATCGGAAGCAGGCCGGGGGGCAACCAATATAGATGCGAGAGCGGCAACCGCGACGTTGATCGCCACGGCGACATAGGTCGCTGTGCTCACGTCGTACACTCGCAGCAAATAGAATCCGGAAAGGAGGCAGCCCATCACGGCGCCGGCGAGGTTGGCGCCATACAGGAATCCCAGCCATGAAACTTCGCCCTGGGTGGATGGGACCTGGCGAGCCAGGGCGGGCAACGTCGCGCCCAGGAGCAGAGTTGGGGGCAACAGACAAATAGCCGCGACCACTCCGCGCAGCGGGATCCCCGCCACGAAGGGCATCAGCACCAGCACCAGTATTCCGAGCACTCCAATAGCGAGCTCGATCACGGCGTAATTGAGGCGCCGCAGGATCATGCTGCCGAGACACATCCCTCCCATGAACGTGGCCAGCAGGATGCCGAGCGAGACGGCGGTGGAGCCGATGACCAATTCCAGGAGCTGGAACCAGACAACCTCGTAGATCAGCGCGGCTACTCCGCTGCCGAAGGAGAGCAGAAGCATGAGCGGAAGCAGCCAGCGAGGCGGAATCATGGGATCGGTGGGATGTAGAAGAGATCGATCGACGTTCCGATCCGCTCGATGGGAGTGTACGACTTCAGCCATCCAAAGGAGCCGTCCTTCTTATAATCGATGGTCAGCTGGTGGAGACTGACGGCGACGTATCCCTGCGCCGGCTGCGTCGAGGAAAGTAACCGGTAGTGTGGAAGTCCGGCCTGGTCCAGCCGCGCCGTGCCGAAATACGAGACCGAGAAATCCCGAATGCCCCTTTCGACCAGGCGCCTGCGCAGGCGATCCAGGTCCTGGCCCCAGTCGAGATCGGACTCACTCAGGATTTTCTCGGGACGCGAGCCGGCGAATTCGTTGAAGTGCGCCAGATAATCCGGATGCGCCCGCAGGGAGTCGCCGACGACCCAGGCGGCCAGGAGTGCGGCCGCAATCGCGGCAGAGCGGGAATGCCGGCACATCGCCGTCATTGCGTGGCCTCCGATGATCGCCAGCAGCGGATAAACGGGAAGAATATGGCGCACGCCGAGATTGATGCGGGAGGGCATGCATACCAGCAGGATCGCGAACGGAAAAACGATCGTCAGGATTTGCTGCC
>DATIRX010000647.1:0-4442 GCA_035469225.1 Bryobacteraceae bacterium | reverse complement strand
TGAAGAAGTTAAAGGCGTCCATGTCGGGCGCGTTGGCCGCGAGCATGATCGCTATGGAAGCGCCCTTTTCGCCCCTATTCAATCCCGCTCGCGACAGCATCAGGCCGACCAGCGTGTGCGTGATGTTATCCATGAGCGGGCGGCAACAGCAGCTGGAGAGCGCCCGGCACGATCTCAATCGAAACGGCCAGGCGGCCCAGATATTCGCCGTCGACCTGGACCGGAGCCGCCGTCAGGATGTCAATGTGACCGGTACGAAAGGTCCGCACCCCCCGCATACCCTGCACGCGTTTGGCGGCCACTCCCAGCATGTACCAAGCGTATCGCAAAGGGTTGGATCCTTCGAACAGAACCACTTCGAATTCGTCGCTGCGAAGCGAGGCGCCGCTGGCGATCTCCAGGTCGCCTCCGTAGTTGCGCACGCGGCTGATCAGGGCGAAACCACACTGGTGAACTTGCGAATTCACTTCCACCTGCAGCTGATCCACACGATTGACAAAGCGTCCCAATCCCGCAGCCCAGTAAGCCAGTTTCCCGGCCGCGCTCTTCAGGCCGGCGCTGACATGGTAGACGATGACGGCATCCAGGCCGGCGCCCGACATCAACAAAAAGTAGCGCGAGCCAAAGCTCCCCGTGATCCGTCCCAGCGCAACCGGGCAGGGTTCAAACGCGGCCAACCTGCTTGCGGCGCGTTCCAATCGCGAACCCAGGCCGAGCTCCATCGCCAGCACGTTCGCGGTCCCTCCCGGCAGGATGCCCAGCGGGACGTTGGTGAACGCCAGGCCCTGGACGACTTCGTGGATCGTGCCGTCGCCACCCAGCACCAGAATCAAATCGGCTCCCTGTGCGACAGCTTCCCGGGCGAGCGATTCGGCGTGCCCCGGTTCGGAGGTGGCCAAGTGGTGCGGGGAAAGACCGCCCTGAGCGAGGGCCGCAATGGTACGTTGGAGAATACCCTGGGGATTGCGCCGCAACGCGCCAGCAGTGGGGTTGTAGATCAGGACCGGCTGGCGGAACGAGGCAATCTCCTTATTATACGCGAGTACTTTAACCGTGAGCAGTGTTGCCAAAAAAATAGACGACCTGCGCGACAAACTGCGCTACCACGAGCATCTGTATCACGTGCTGGATGCGCCCGAAATCTCTGACGCCCAGTACGATGCAATGATGCGCGAGCTGCAGGCTCTGGAAACGGCCCATCCGGAGCTGGTGACGCCGGATTCTCCCACCCAGCGCGTGGGGGGAAAACCTCGCGAAGGCTTCGTCAAGGTTCCGCATTCCAGCCCCATGCTCAGCCTGGATAATGCGCTGGGCGAGGACGAACTGCGGGATTTCGACCGGCGCGTGCGGGGTCTGCTCAAGGACGGCGAATCCTACGCCTACGTCGCCGAGCTGAAGATGGATGGCGTGTCCATGGCGGTGCATTATCGCGACGGTCAACTCAGGCTGGCGTTGACGAGAGGCGACGGCACCATTGGCGAGGACGTTACGGAAAATGCGCGAACGATTCGCAGTATCCCGCTTCAGATCAAGGGACAACATGGAAATCGCGAGGCCCGCGGCGAGGTGGTGCTGCATCGCAAAGCTTTCGAAAAACTGAACGCGGAGCAGGAATCGAAGGGCCTGCGCCTGTTCGCGAATCCCCGCAACGCCGCGGCGGGAGCACTGCGCGTGCTGGACCCCGCGATTACGGCTTCCCGGCAGCTGGATTACTTCACGTATTTCCTGTTCTCGGATGGCGCGCCGGTTTGCGCGACGCAATGGGAAGCGCTGGAAGCCCTGAAGAAGCTGGGGTTCAAGGTAAGTCCTCACAGCAGGCGTTTCGAGGATATCGATTCACTCGCGGAATTCTGCAAACAGTGGGAAGAGAAACGCGATTCGCTGCCTTTCGAAATCGACGGCGTCGTCGTGAAAGTGGATTCCGTCGAGCAGCAAAACCGGCTGGGCTGGACCGCGAAAGCTCCGCGGTGGGCCATCGCGTACAAGTTTGCAGCCCGGCAGGAAGAGACCATTCTGGAGAGCATCGAGGTCAACGTGGGCCGCACCGGCGCGGTGACGCCCTGGGCCAGGCTGAAGCCGGTCAACATCGGCGGGGTGACGGTTTCGAAAGCCACGTTGCACAACGAGGATGAGATCGAGAGACTCGGTGTCCAGGGCGGCGATCGGGTTCTGGTGGAGCGCGCGGGCGATGTCATTCCAAAGGTGGTCCGCCTGGTGAAGGCGGGGAGCCATCGTAAGCCGTTTAGCATGCCGCGGCATTGCCCGGAATGCGGAGGCGAGATCGTTCGGCCCGAAGGCGAGGCCATCAGCCGCTGTATCAACACCAATTGCCCTGCGCGGCTGAAGGAATCGGTAATCCATTTCGCTGCGCGCGGCGTCATGGATATCGATGGAATGGGCGAGGCTCTGGTTTCTCAATTGGTCGATAGCGGGCTGGTGAAGAACGTCGCCGATATCTACCAGCTCACCCTGGAGGATCTGATCGAGCTGGAGCGGATGGGCAAGAAGTCGGCGGAAAAGCTGCTGGCGAACATCCAACTGTCGCGATCCCGGCCGCTGCCGCGGATCCTGAACGGACTGGGGATTCCCTTTGTGGGCGAGAGGACCGCGCAGTTCCTGGCCGATGCGTTCGGTGATCTGGATAAGATCGCGCAGGCGGATGAGGAGGAGCTGCAAAGGGCCGAAGAGGTCGGCCCCAAGGTATCCCAGAGCATCCGGCGCTTCTTTCACGAGAAGCACAATCGGGACCTGATTGATCGGCTGCGCGCGGAAAGGCTACCCTTCAAGTACGAGACCACGCGCAAGGCGGGGGGGCCGCTGGCGGGGATGACGTTTGTGCTCACAGGTACGCTTCCGAACATGTCGCGTGAGGACGCCGCCAGTCTGATCGAAGATGCGGGTGGAAAGGTGTCCGGGTCGGTGAGCAAGAAGACCAGCTACGTGGTGGCCGGCGCCGATCCCGGGTCGAAACTCGACAAGGCCCGTGCGTTGGGCGTCAAGGTTATCGACGAAGACGCCTTAACAACGCTGGTGAAGGGCGGCGGGTGAAAAATTTTACGCAGACGCTGATCGCATGGGGACCCCTGGGAGTCTTCGTGCTTGCGTTTGTCGATTCTGCGGGCGTTCCCAATCCGAGCGGCACCGATGTGTTGCTGCTGCTGGTCGTCATCGCGCGACCCGAGTACGCTTTCCTGTGCGCCAGTTTGGGAATTCTGGGGTCGCTGCTGGGCAGCCTGCTCTTTTACCAGATCATCCGAACCGGCGGCGAGAAATTTCTGGATCGTTACACAGCGATCGGCCGTGGAGCGCGTTTCCGCGCCTGGTTTCAACGATACGGAATGGTGACCGTCTTTATCGCCGCGCTGCTGCCCATCCCTTTCTTGCCGCTCAAGGCGCTGGCCGCCTGCGCTTGTGCCATGGGAGTCAGCCGCACGCGATTCCTGCTGGTGACAGCCGCGGCCCGCATCCCGCGTTACGCGGGGCTGGCCTACCTGGGGGCGCAATTAGGCGAAAACTCGACCGCCTGGATCAAGGGACATACCTGGCACATGACCATCCTGGCGGTGGCTCTGTTTGTGGGGCTCTACGCATTATTGCGGTGGAGCGAGCGAAAACCCAGCCCGGCCGCCTAGGGGGTCTACAATAGAGGGGTAGGCCAGCGTGACCCCTCTCGTCGACAGCTTCGGACGTGTGCACGACAACCTGCGGATCAGCGTCACGGACCGCTGCAATATCCGCTGCTTCTATTGCATGCCGGAGGAAGGCGTTAAGTTCGAGCCGCGTGAGAATATCCTGACGTTCGAAGAAATCGAGCGTTTTGTGCAGGTTGCGGCCGGGATGGGGATTCGCAAGCTGCGTCTAACCGGCGGCGAGCCGCTGTTGCGCAAGGGTCTGCCCGATCTGATCCGCAAGCTGGTGGCGATTCCGGGGATCGAAGACCTGGCGCTGACCACCAACGGTGTGCTCTTAACCAAGCACGCTCAGGAACTCTACGACGCCGGACTTCGGCGCATCAACGTGCACTTGGATACGCTCGATCGGGAACGCTTCCAGCACATCACCCGGCGCGACGATTTCGACAAGGTTTTGGAAGGCATCGAGTTTTGCCGGAGCCTGGGCTACGGCCCCATCAAGATCAATGCCGTCGCGGTGAAGAACCTGGTGGAACCGGACATCGTTCCTCTGGCGCGGTTCGGCCGAGAGCGCGATATCGAGATCCGCTACATCGAATTCATGCCGCTGGATGCCCAAGGGATCTGGGAACGCGACCGCGTCCTCACCATGGACACGATGATCGGCATGCTGCAACGCGAGATCGGGCCGCTGGAGGAGATTCCGGACGCGGATCCGCGTGCTCCGGCCACCGAGTATCGATTCAAGGACGGCATCGGCCGCGTAGGCTTCATTGCCTCGGTGAGCAAGCCGTTCTGTCTGAACTGCAA
>DATIRX010000646.1:0-10564 GCA_035469225.1 Bryobacteraceae bacterium | reverse complement strand
ACATCGCTGGAATGGTTGTAGGGGCGAGGCACGCCTCGCCCGACTTCAGGGCGTACGTCTTTCTAACGGCCATATCTCCGACGAGCCGCTGTTGGCCAGCTTCGTCGAGTTATGTACTTCCCACCGAATCAGGGGATTTTCGTTCCCATCAAACCCACATCCTTTTTACCAAAGCGAAGGGCCGGAGCGAGGAGACTTCAGCGCCAATAGCCTCGACCGTGATAGAGGTCCATATTCAGCTGAAAACTCTCGACCGCACTTGGCGCACTCGAAAACGTATAAAAATGTATCAGTCGGCCAAGGCCGATCCGGAAGAACCTGATCGAGGGGAGAACTGGCTTGTAATGTCCTGAGCTTGCCAGCGAAAACAGAGGCCCTGGCACGTTCGGTTATGTTACGGAAGTCGGATAGATGCTTCAAGTTCCGATGCGGGACGAACCGCAGACATTGCAGACACACACCCAATGATCCGTCTCACGCAGGGCGTTGCACACTGTTTGTGCGCCGTGGCCCCACCCCCTACCGCCCAAGCCTCCGGCGAGCGATAATACCTGAGGAGCTTTCTGCATGCAGGCCAAGGAGATGACAACATGACATTTCTTACCAAACGGCACCTTCCGCGCCGGACGTTTCTCCGCGGCTTGGGCGTCACCATGTCGCTCCCGCTGCTCGATTCCATGATTCCCGCCCAGACGCCTCTGGCGAAGACCGCCGCCAACCCGCAGATTCGCCTGGGGCTGTGCTTCATCCCCCACGGCGCCGTGATGGCCAACTGGACGCCTGCCGAGGAAGGCGCGCTCACGCTATCCCGTACGCTGACTCCCCTGGAGCCGTTCAAGAATCAGATGGTGGTGGTCAGCAACCTGGCTCACAAGATGGCCGCGCCGGCCGGACCCGGCGATAACGGCGGCGACCACACCCGTTCCCCTGCCGTGTTCCTCAACGGCGTGCACCCCAAGCGCACCGATGGAGCCGACATTCTCGCTGGCGTCACCATCGATCAAATCGCGGCGCAGAAGATCGGACTCGAAACGCCGCTTCCGTCACTGGAACTGGCCACCGAAGACTACAGCGGGCTGGTCGGCTCCTGCGACGTCGGTTTCAGCTGCGCCTACATGAACACCATCTCCTGGCGCACGCCCACCACGCCGCTGCCCATGGAGATCAATCCCCGCCTGGTGTTCGATCGCCTGTTCGGCGACGGCGCGACCGCGGCCGAGCGGCTGGAACGCATCGAACAGCAGCGCAGTATTCTGGACGCCATCACCGGTCAGGTGCGGCGTCTGCAGGGCGGCCTGGGCGCCAACGATCGCAATCGAGTGGCCGAATATCTGGATACGGTCCGCGAGATCGAGCGCAGAATCCAGCTGGCCGAGAAGCAGAATGCCAATTCCGAATTGAGCGTGCCCACCTCGCCCACCGGCATTCCCGACGATCACCAGGAACATACCAAGCTGATGTTCGATCTGATGGCTTTGTCGTTCCAAGCCGACATCACCCGCATCTCCACGTTCATGATGGCGCGGGAGGTCAGCTACCGGATCTTCCCCATGCTCGGCATCTCCGAAGCCTTCCATCCGGCCTCGCATCATCAGAACAATCCCGAGCGGCTGGAGAATCTGACCAAGATCAACACCTACCATGTGAGTCTGCTGGCGCATCTGCTCAAAACGCTGAAGGCGACTCCGGACGGAGACGGCAATCTGCTAGACCATTCGCTGATCCTGTACGGAAGCGGGATGAGCAACAGCAACGTGCACAATCATTCGCCCCTGCCGATCCTGGTCGCAGGCGGCGCGGCCGGAAAGCTGAAGGGCGGGCGCCACGTGAAGTATCCCGAGAACACGCCCATGGCGAACTTGCTCCTCACCATTTTGGACAAAGCCGGCGTGCATCAGGAGAGTGTCGGCGACAGCACCGGTATGCTCTCGGAGGTATAGCCAGATGAGAATTCTCGCAGTTCTCCTGTTAGCTTGCGGCTTGGCCAACGCCCAGATCGCGGATGCGGTCCAGAATCGCGATACGGAAGCCCTGCGTTCTTTGCTGAAACAGAAGTCGAACGTCAATGCCGCTCAGCCCGACGGCACTACAGCTCTGCATTGGGCGGCTCACTGGAACGATCTCGAGGCCGTCAACCTGCTGCTGCGGGCCGGGGCCAACGTCAAGGCCGCTAATCGTTATGGCGCGACTCCGCTTTCCGAGGCGGCCGCCTCCGGGAATCCTGCCATCGTCGAAGCCCTGCTCAAGGCCGGCGCCGATCCCAAAGCCTTGACGACAGCCGACGGCGAGACGGTGCTGATGACCGCGGCGCGCGTGGGCAATGCCGAGGCCGTGAAAGTTCTGCTGGACCGCGGTGCTGATGTCAACGCGCGCGAAACCTACAAAGGCCAGACCGCGCTGATGTGGGCCGCCGCCGAGCGGCATCCTGAAGTAGTGAAGCTGCTGCTGGCCCATGGAGCCGACTGGAAGATCCGCAACTTCGACCGCGAAACCAAGATACCGAAGCTGAGCGCGGCGTCTTCGGTGAGTCCGATCGCCCGCGGTGGATTTACTGCATTCCTGTTCACGGCGCGCGAGGGCGACATCGAATCCGCCAAGGCAATGCTCGAAGCCGGCGTCGATATCGACCAGACCGACGTCGACGGGACCAACGCTTTGGTTGTTTCCATCATGAACAAGAAGTACACCTTCGCCAAGTTCCTGCTGGATCGCGGCGCGAATCCCAACCTGGCCGACGTCAAAGGGCGTGCGGCGCTGTACGCCGCTATCGACATGCGAAACGAAGATTATTCGGCGCTTCCCAATCGCAAGGAAGACGATCCCATGCCGAGCCTCGACCTGGTGAAGGCGCTCCTCGATCATGGGGCCAATCCAAACCTGCAATTGACCAGGAATCTTCCGGGCCGCAGCGGCATGGATTCGGGCGATACGACGTTAGATGAGGGCACTACCCCGCTCATGCGCGCTGCCCGCTCCGGGGATGCGGCCTCGATGCGGGCGCTGCTTGCAAAGGGAGCGAATCCCAAGCTCACCACCAAAGAAGGAAACACCGCCCTCATGTTTGCCGCCGGCGTTGGCTATCGCGATAAGAACACCCGCGGAACGGACGCCGAAGCGCTCGAAGCCCTGAAGGTGGCAGTCGATGCCGGCTTGGATCTCAGCCAGGCCAACACCCGCGGGGAGACCGCGCTGCATGGAGCAGCAGGCCGGGGAGCGGATTCTGTTGTGCAGTTCCTGGTGGAGCACGGCGCCAAGCTCGACACCAAGACCAAGCAGGGCCTCACTGCGCTCGATTTCGCCATGGGTAAGAACGTCTTCGGTCAGCTGCCCGTTCCGCATGACAGCACCGTGGATCTGATCCGCAAGCTGGGCGGCCTCGAGGGCAAGGACAGCCAGGTAGCTTCCAAATAGCTTTCTGCTGCAGCTGAACATCCTCGATCAATGTCCCATTCCTGAAGGCTCGACTGCCGGGGACGCGCTCCGAAACACGCTGGGGCTTGCCAAGCGGGCGGATCAACTAGGGTATGGCCGCTACTGGCTGGCGGAGCATCACGGAACGCCAGGGCTTGCCTGCAACAGTCCCGAAGTCATGATCGGGCCGGTGGCGCAAGCCACCTCCCGGATCCGAGTAGGCAGCGGCGGCGTGATGCTGCCGCATTACAGCCCGCTCAAGGTCGCCGAGAACTTCTCGATGCTGAGCGCGCTCTTTCCGGGCCGCATCGACCTGGGGATCGGCCGGGCTCCCGGGACCAGCGCCCAGATCGCGTTCGCGCTGCAGCGGGATCGCCGGCAAGCTTCGCCCGACGACTTCCGGGAACAGATGGATGAGCTGCTGGAATACTTCGGCAAGGGGCTTCGAGAGCTCCGTTTCCAAAGTCCTGAGGTCTCGCTGCTGGGCTCTTCGCCGCAGAGCGCCGTGTGGGCGGCCGAGCTCGGATTGCCGTACGTCTTCGCCGATTTCATCCAGCCAGGCGGTCCCGCGATCGCGGCCTATTATCGCGAGCACTTCCGTCCATCTGTTGCGCTGCGGGAACCGCGAGTGTCGGTGGCGGTATGGGCCCTGGCGGCGGAGACGGATGAGCAAGCGCTGCGAATCTCAGCCAGCGCCCGCATGATGCTGTTGTCGCTGTTTCGTGGGCGCCTGATACCGGTGCCTTCCGTGGAGAAAGCGCTGGCGTTTCTCTCCCACGAAAACGCGCCAATCGACACGCTGCCGGCCGGACGCAGAATCATCACCGGGTCGCCGGAGCGGGTGCGGGAATCTCTGGAAGCAGTGGCGGCGGAGTACGGCGCGGGTGAAGTATTCGTGGTGAACATCGTCCACGACCCATCCGAACGGCTGCGCTGCTACGAGCTGATCGCGAACGCCTTCCGGCTGACGACCTCGCACACCTCTTCGATCTGAGAGCGTTGCAGCTCGGGGTACAGCGGGAGAGAGAGAACTTCCCGGGCGATCCGTTCCGCGACCGGAAAAGCACCCTCGCCATAGCGTGCGTCGCGATAGGCGCGTTGCAGGTGGATCGGAATGGGATAGTGGATGCCGTACTGAATGCCCGCCGCCGTCAAAGCTTCGGCCAGTGCGTCGCGATGCGGGGTGCGGATGGCGTAGACGCAATAGACGTGGCGGGCGTAAGGCATCGGGCGCGGCGTGATCACGCCGGAATCTTTAAGCAGCAGGTCATAGACAGCAGCGTGGGCCCGGCGGGCTTCGGTCCAGCGCTCCAGATGCCGCAGCTTCACGCGCAGGATCGCGCCCTGCAGGCCCTCCATGCGGTAATTGAAACCGCGCAGGTCATGATAATAGCGGCGCGATTCGCCCCAGCTTCGCAGCAGTCGAATGGTCTTGGCGTAATCCGGATTGGAAGTGACCACGGCGCCGCCTTCTCCGTAAGCCCCCAGATTCTTGCCGGGATAAAAACTGAAGCACGCCAGCTCCGCCAGGGATCCGGCACGCTGGCCGTGGTATTCGGCGCCATGAGCCTGGGCTGCATCTTCAATCACCGTGATTTTTCGGGCGCGGGCAGTATCCAAAATGGGTCCCATGTCGGCAGTCTGCCCGTAGAGGTGGACCGGGATGATGGCTTTGGTGCGGGGCGTGAGAGCAGCCTCGAGTTTGCCCGGGTCGAGATTGTAGGATTCCGCATTGATATCGGCGTAAACGGGCGTCGCACCCACGTAAAGAATCGCGGCCACGGTGGCGACAAAGGTGAAGGGAGTGGTGACCACCTCATCGCCTGGTCCGACTCCAGCGGCCAGCAAAGCGAGATGCAGAGCGCTGGTTCCGGAATTGACGCCGACGGCCTCGCGCGCGGAGCAGTACGCCGCGAACTCCTTCTCAAACCCGGCCACTTCCGCTCCCAGGGCGAACTGGCTGCTTTCCAGAACGCCAGAGATGGCCTGATCGATCTCGGCTTTGATGCTGTGATACTGCGCCTTCAGGTCTGCGTACGGAATCATTCTCAACCTTTATTATCGTAGACGCATACCAGCAGGAAGGCTCCGGCAGCAAGTAAAACCAAGTCGGTCGATTCCGGAGTGCGGCCGGGCAAATAGCGCTGGGCCCATTCTCCGGCCGCAAGGATGGAGGCCGGAACTGCCACGGCCCAACTCCAGCGGATCTTGGATTCCCGCAAGCTCCACACCAGGGCAGTGTAGAAGAATAGTTTTCCAAAGATCACTCCGTAGTAGGATTCCGACGCTCCGGCGAACCAGCTAACAAAGGGAAGCCATCCGAATCCTTGCGGCGGTTCGTGCAGCTGAAAGGGCCGGAGTTCTTCGAATGCCAGCCACGCGAGCAGCAGAGGCATCGCGATGCGGCTTGCTCCGCGGACCCGGAGCAGCAGGAGTATGAGCAATCCGACGATCTCCTGGCTGACCTCGATCGCCGACCAGGCTCGGGGCAGGAGGAGCCGGAAAGCCTGCCAGATCGCCCACAGTCCAACTATGAGCGGCCCAGGGGGCTGGAAGACGCCCAACCGCGAAGCCACCGGCGGGCTGGTTGCCACCAACGCGACGACGGCTCCCAGCAAAGCGCCGATGCTGTTCGAGAGCAGATCGAGCAGATTGCCGAACCGGGTGGGAATCGAGAGCTGGGCCGACTCGACTGAAAACGACACCAGCGTGCCCAGGGCGATCGCTCCGATGAACGCAGGCACTCGGCGCCGGAACGTCAAGAAAGCCGCGGCCCCTAAGGGCATGTAAAACACCACGTTCAGGCAAGCATCCAGAATTACCTGGCGGCCGGCGAGCGGGATCCAGACGAGCGTCCTCGCGTAGGGGTAGGCCACGAACTTCCAGGGATACAGAGACAGGTACAGAATACCGGCGAGATAGAACAGGCAGAACAGAGCGGCCCGCCGGTTCACAGGAATAGGCAGATGCAGGTATCATAGCAAGCTAGCGTTGCCGCTATGAAACAGAGAAATCCGTTTATTTCACCTTCAAAAGTTCGGTGAGAAATTCAGGATCAAAACGCCACTACCTAAGAGGCCGCACTCTTGGACCCATTGGCCCTGCCGGCGCGCGTGGGCCAGTAGCGGGGCCTGCTAACGCCCCGCTACTCTGTGTTGGTCTTGAAAAGTACGCGTTTTGAACCGCTGGCCAGGTCATGCGTTCTGCGGGATTCTTACCGTCTATAAAAAAGTATTTGGTGATTCGATGTCAGGCGTCGGAATAACGGCTAAGGAACTGGATCTGAAGGACCTTAGGCGTATTGCACGCTTCCCCGACCAGCGGAATTCGACCCGAAGGGAGGCAAAAAGCTTGGGTGCGGTGAGCGAAAGTATTGGCCGGGAACACCTACAGACCTCGAAGCCATCGGGCGACGATGTCCTGCTCCTGCCCGAGCGCGGTGGCGATTGCTACTATGCTCTGACCTTGCGCGAACAGATTCTTCGCTTCCTTCATCTGCCTCCGCAGCCTTCGTTTTTGCTTCCGATAACGACACCCCAGGGAACAGTATTGAGCCTGGTAGGCGCTGGAAACGAACGGCATGCCGCAGCAAGTGCAGATTAAAGCCGGCCTGCCGAACAGCAGGTCCTGAACATACATTTCCGCGAAGCTGGCGAATAGCGAGGGTGCTTCCCAGAAAACATACGGGGCCCCAGCTTCATCGAGATCGAGGATGGATGTCACGGAACGCCGCAACAGATTCATCGCCTCCAGCGCTTGCGTCCGCGCTAGTTCGGTATTATCTATCGAAGGTTCAGGTCGGGCAGTTAGAAACTTGGCCGCGCCTGAAAAGTATCGCGCTGCTTGGCAGAAGTCGATCACACGCTCCGAATACAACTGGCAGAACTCATCCGAGTATGGAATCGGATATTGGAAGGTCTCCCGTTTCCCAAACTCCACGGAAGGGAAAAACTTGTACCAAGTCTTGCCTGGAGTTTCTTCGATCGGGTTTAGGTTTTCCAGACCATGCATGATTACGCTAGCCTTCTGATCCCCAGCATCCCCGGATGTCTCGAGTACCTGAATTGCCTGGCCGGTGCCGCGGATATATCGCCGCTGCACGAATCGGCCCGGGCCGTCTTCTTGCGGAGCAAGTGCAATCGCTTCCCAGCGGGAAAGCAGCACGCCCAAGGGACCATGCTGCTGACACCAGACTAGAATCCGGTCCAACGATTCCGAGGTCAGACAATCCGGATACCGCCTCGCTCCCGGCCGGAACTCGAGCTCATGCACCAGCTTCATCAGGCTGTGATAGGGCGGCTGGGCGGCCTCAGGGGCTTGGCCCACTGTGAGGTTCCTGGTCGCCCGAAAGGCTTGCCACGGGTCATAGCGCTCAAGGGCTGCATCCCGGGCGGGGCGGATCGAGCCGTCCTCTATTTGATAGCGACTAAAGCGCCACCAAGCTCCTTCCGTGGGTCCTAGTTTCGTCCGTTCCATGTCCGTGCATTGTCTATCTCGTACATGGACAAAGAATAGCCGATACTGAAATTAGAGGCAAGGTTCCAAAGAGCCCAAAGTCTGCAGTCGCGCTTCTGAATCTTTGGATCTTATTCCAAGCAAAGTAGTTTCACGGTTAGTAACGTATTGGAGGACGGCTCCATGCAGGTAGATACCTGGCCCATGAGCAAGTTAGTCGTTTATAGCCGCAATCCGCGCAAGAACGATCACGTCGTCGAGCGGATGGTGGCTTCGATCCACGAATTCGGGTTCAAGATCCCGATCTTAGCCCGCAGCAATGGCGAGGTGGTCGATGGCCACCTACGCCTAAAAGCAGCCCAGAAGTTGGGGATAGAGGAAGTACCGGTCATTCTCTGTGATGAGTGGACCGAGGCTCAAGTCAAAGCTTTCCGGTTGATGGTAAACCGGTCCGCGAATTGGGCAGAGTGGGATGCAGAACTCCTGGCACTAGAACTAGAGGAACTGAAGGCCATCGATTTTGATCTGGCGTTGACCGGCTTTGCGCCGGCAGAGCTGGACGAATTCTTGTTTGGCACACCTGACGATGAGCAGCAGAATGATATCGTCCCCGAACTGCCCACAAGTCCCTGTGACACGCTCTGGAGACCTGTGGATCTGCGGTACGCATCGGGTGCTTTGCGGAGACGCTACCTCCGATCAGGCAGTGGCGCGTTTGATCGGTTCCATCAAACCGGTACTGATGGTTACGGATCCGCCTTACGGTGTTCAATACGACCCCGCGTGGCGGGAGCGAGCTGGACTGGGCCGCCAACGTCAAATCGGAGCCGTTCAAAACGACGACCAGGTAGATTGGTCGGCGGCATACCGGCTTTTCTCTGGGGCTGTCGCTTACGTGTGGCATGCCGGCGTCCATGCACCCGAAGTAGCTGAGGGTCTCGAAGCTGCCGGATTTTCGATCCGCAGTCAGATTATCTGGGCTAAGCAGCACTTTGCGCTGAGCCGTGGCGATTATCACTGGCAGCATGAACCCTGCTGGTATGCGGTCCGCCAAGGCAAGTCGTCTCACTGGTGTGGGGATCGGACGCAATCTACCGTTTGGCAGGTGGCGAATCTGAATCCGATCGGTGGATCTACAGAGGAACCGATCACCGGGCATGGCACGCAAAAACCTCTAGAGCTGATGCGCCGGCCCATCCTAAACAACTCGGTGCGCGGGGATGTGGTGTACGATCCGTTTCTTGGTTCTGGTACAACGCTGATCGCTGCTGAGACCACGGACCGCATCTGCTATGGGTTGGACATCGATCCCGCTTACGTGGACGTGATGGTGCGCCGATGGCAGCAGCTCACTGGTAAACAGGCGGTGCTCGAAACGGACGGCCGCAGCTTTGATCAGATTGCAGCCGAACGATCCACGGTTGCGGAGGTGGCGTAGCGTGCCCCGTCCTAAACTGATACCCACCGACGAGCAGCGCCGCGTTGTGAAATCCATGGCGGCTATGGGAACTCCGCACGAAGACATCGCCCTCAAAATTGGGATCCGCTCACCGAAGACCCTCCGGAAGCATTTTCGGGAAGAACTGGATCTAGGCGCTACTGAGGCGAATTACAAGGTGGCTAAGACGCTGTTTGAGATGGCCACCTCTGGCCAGTGCCCAGCAGCAACGATCTTCTGGACCAAAACTCGCAATCGGTTCCGCGAGCGTCCTGTCGAAGACGCAGTAAGAATCGCGCCACCGC
The DNA here is from genome assembly GCA_035469225.1 of Bryobacteraceae bacterium. Taxonomy (GTDB): domain Bacteria; phylum Acidobacteriota; class Terriglobia; order Bryobacterales; family Bryobacteraceae; genus Palsa-187. The sequence goes on along the minus strand of DATIRX010000646.1, from coordinate 955 downwards.
CCTTCATTGTGGCCCGCGAACTGGGAGACACCCAATGATCCGTTTGAAGTCTCCCCAATGGGAAGTGTTTACCTGTGATAGTCGCTTCCGCATCCTGGTCGCCGGCCGGCGATTTGGGAAAACGTTCTTAGCACTAACGGAGTTGTGCCGGGCTGCCTGGAAATCGGGCAGCCTGGCCTGGTATGTGGGTCCAACCTATAAGCAAGCCAAGCGCATTGCATGGAAGCCGCTCAAACAACTAACGAAACCGTACTGGGCGTCCACGCCCAATGAAACCGATCTCCGAATCGAACTGATCACAGGAGGAACGATCTGCCTACGCGGTGCCGATAACTACGATGCCCTTCGTGGTGATGGTCTGGATTTCTTGGTTTTAGATGAATACGCCTCCATGGCGCAGGAGGCTTGGCCTGAGGTGCTACGACCCGCCCTGGCGGATAAAGAAGGTCACGCTTTGTTCATCGGCACACCTCGGGGATACAACCACTTCCACGATCTGTATCAGAAGGCCCAGAACCAGCCAAACTGGGCGACCTTCCAGTTCACGACCGCCCAAGGTGGCAACGTTTCGCCTGAGGAAATCGCGAGTGCGACACACGAACTGGACGAACGCACCTATCGCCAGGAATTTCAGGCTAGCTTTGAGAACTTGACGGCGGGCTTGGTCTATTATGCCTTCGATCGAAGCCGGAATGTAGAAACCCTGCGGTACAATTCTCGCCTGTCCTTGTTCTGGGCGGTCGATTTCAACGTGAATCCCATGTGCTCGGTCATCGGCCAACGGGATGGAGACAATGTCTACGTGCTAGACGAGTTGGCGCTGCCGGATTCGAATACCTGGGCGGCTTGCGAAGCCTTCCTGAACCGGATTGGTCGTTGGAGTTCGCTTTCGCCCCACACGACGCGCCTCCGGGTGTATGGAGACGCAACAGGCGAAGGCCGGCACTCGGCCGCC
>DATIRX010000645.1:0-4102 GCA_035469225.1 Bryobacteraceae bacterium | reverse complement strand
TTCCGAGCAGCAGGAATTTCGACATGACATTCGGAAGATGGATCACTTGATCGGTCAAGCCCGCCGCGGTGATGTCGGACGAGATGGTGTCGGGCAAGAAGCCTTGTTGCATCGCTCGCTCGGCCACGTCCCAGGTCCAGTGGGCGGTCCGTCCATTGCCGAAATCGAACAGTATCCCGCGCCGCCTCGCCTGGAGGACTTGCGGCAGCACCCTGCCCTTGTCATCCAGCATGCCGTGCGGCGCAGGAGCATACATATGCGTGACGATATCGCCCGGCCGGAGCATCGCCAGGATCTCCGGCAGAGGTGACGCAGTATCGCCCACATGGACCATGATGGGAATCTTCAGCGGGTCGGCCACCTGGCGCGCGCGGCGGAGCGCTTCCAGATCGTGCTCTCCAGCGGCCGAACGCGACAGCCGCGCCTTGATGCCGATAATCCAGTCACGCGAGCGCTCCACGGCGGCTCGGGCCGCTGCGACATTGGCCTTCTCGATATCCAGCAGTTCGTTCGCGCCATCCGCCAGGCCGCGGCCTGAGATGTTCAACAGAATGCGCACGCGGTTGGGCGAACTCTGCGCGATCTTCACCAGCTCATCCACGTTCTGTGCGCCGCGCGAGCCGCCGTCGACCAGAGACGTGACACCCATCGCGAGACATTGCGCCGGCGTCAGTTCCTTATCGGCCACGTGCGAGTGGATGTCGATGAGACCCGGCGTGACCAGCTTTCCACTTGCCTCGATCACCTCTGCGCCGGAAGACGAAGGGATGCCGGGCCGGATGGCCGCAATCTTGCCGCTGCGAATCGCCACGTCCGCCACGCGGTCGATGCGCTGGGCCGGATCGAGAACGCGTCCGCCTTTGATCACCAGGTCATATTCCGCGGCGAACAACCGCGAACCTCTGGAGAGCAAAAGAGGAGCCAGGGCGCCGGCTTGAAGAAGCTCACGTCGGGTCATTGTGTATACACCAGCGGCAGTATACACCAAACTGCATTTGGTGTATTCTTCCCGATGTATGCGATTTCGAAATTGCGTCTTGTCGTGTTGTATTCTCGCGGTTCCGGCGCTCGCGCAGCCGGCTGCCCGCGCGAGCAACATGGACCTGGTGGGTTACAACGATCTGCAGGCCCGCAGCGCCTATCAGCCCGTGATCCAAAAACAGGGCGCGCGCTGGATCGCCTACGTCGGCCACCACGGCGGCGAGCAGCCCAATCCTCTCACCGGCAAGAGCGAGCCGAACGGCACTTCGATCGTCGACGTCACCGATCCTCGCCGGCCTGTGTATCTGGCGCATATTCCGGGCGAGCCGAAGGACCGTACCGGAGAGGCCGGCGGGGCATCCATGGTTCGCGTGTGCAGCGGCAACGATCTCCCGCACGGCGTGAAAGGCAAGTTCTACATGTTGCGCAGCTACGGCAACAGCGCGCACGAAATGTGGGATGTCACCGATCCCGCGAAACCCGCCCGTCTGAACGTCATCGTCAAGGGGCTGGAGGATACGCATAAGAGCTGGTGGGAATGCGACACCGGCATCGCCTACCTGGTCTCCGGAGTGTACGGATGGCGGACCACGCGCATGGCGCAGATCTACGATCTGAGCGATCCCGCCAAACCCGTGTTCATCCGCAATTTCGGTTTGCCCGGACAACAGCCCGGAGCCAGGGGACCTGCGCCCGGCGGCCTGCATGGGCCTGTATCCACCGGTCCGAAAGGCAACCGCGTGTACTTCGCCTACGACAACTCCCGGGACGGCGTGATCGAGATCGTCGACCGGCAGAAGCTGTTGACCGGGCCGGCCGAGCCCACCGATGAGAACTTGCGTGCTCCGGTGATCGCCCGCGTCGATCTGCCGGCCGATATGGGAGCGCACAACGCGCTTCCGATGCTCCGCATGCCGATGCCTGAATTCGCCAAGCAAAAGGACGGCAAGGTGAAGGACTTTCTCCTGCTGATCGGCGAAACCGTCGCCAACGAGTGTCAGGAGAACCGGCAGATGCTGCGGATCTTCGACATCACCTCGGAAACCAAGCCTGTTGGCGTTTCGACGTGGACCGTGCCGGAGGACAGCGGCAACTTCTGTACCGCGGGCGGACGATTCGGCATGCATTCCTCGAATGAGAACTTCACGCCGGTGTACTACAATCGCGTGGTATTTGTGGCGCACTTCAACGCGGGCGTGCGCGCTCTGGACATCCGCGATCCGTATCGCATTAAGGAGATCGGGTATTACATCCCCGCCGTTACCGCCAAGACCGACCAGAGATGCACCGGGCAGGGTGCGGACCAGCACTGCAAGGTCGCGATTCAAACCAACAACGTCGAGGTGGACGACCGCGGCTATATCTACGGCGTCGATCGCGCCAATACCGGCATGCACATCCTGGAGCTCAGCGGCCCGGCCCGCCAGGCTGCCGATTTCACCAAAGCGGATCGCTGAAACGCAGCCTTACTGGCCCGGCAGATGCTCCACGTCCTTGTTGTTTTCGTTGCAGATGAATTCCAGCAACTCCGTGTCCGGCAGTAAGTGCACGTCCTGCGTCACCGTCCATGGCTTGGTGTACGCTTTGGGATCGTCGATGGTGATCTGCAGGTCGATGTGCCCGAAGTCCTTCCGCCGGAAGCGTTCGATCACATGCAGGGCGTCGGTGGAGGGCCGCCCTACCTGGTCGAGCCAGGCCTTGCCATTGAACCCTTTGGTATCCACCACCAGCGTCGCGCCGTCCCACTTCCCGACCGAATAGCCCATCCAGGTCGGGTTGACGTCCGCCGCCACCTCGCGGCCATCCATGAAAATCTGCCGCCAGAGATTGAAGGCTTCATAGATGATCACGATGAACTTGGGCGTCTGGACGATCTTCCACGGGGCGGGCGCGGCGTTGATCTTGGGCACGCCTTGCGGCAGGCAGTTGGCATCCGGGTCTTCCCTGGAATGCGATCCGTCCAGGCGCTGCTCGTACAGGGCCTTGGCCCACGGCTGAAACGGAACCTCCCCGGGCTTCAGGTCCACGGCAATATCGCGCACGAACCTGTTGGCATTGGGCGACCAGACGCCCGACAGGTCCGGCTTTCCGTCGGGCAAACGCGGCGCGGGAGCGGAGAGATTCGGCTTGCCGTCCGCCGTGCGCGGAATGGCGTCCTTAGGGACTTTGGTCCACTGGGCGCACAGGGGCACGGACATCAGGAACAGCACAGTTCGTAGTCGCATCAGAACCTCACAGGCATCGGCGATTATACACTTAAGATGGCGGCAGCGCTATGCCGGACGGTCGCCGCCGCGGAAGAGGCTCCCGGACACCCATGGAACACGCCGCTGAAATCATCGTCCGCCCTGCGACGCCGGAAGATGCCGAATTCCTGGTGCGCGGCAACGCGCAGATGGCGCTGGAAACCGAAGCTCTTTCTTTGGACATCGAGCGCTTGCGCGGCGGCGTGCATGCCGTTTTCGACGATCCGGGACGCGGTTTCTACCTGATTGCCGAGATCAACGGGACCCGCGTGGGCCAAATGATGATCACCTACGAGTGGTCCGACTGGCGCAATGGCGTGTTCTGGTGGATCCAGAGTGTCTACACCGTACCTGAGTTCCGCCGCCGCGGAGTCTTTCGCGCCCTCTATGCAAAAGCTGAGGCCCTGGCGCGGCAGCAGGGTTCGGTGTGCGGTCTTCGCTTATATGTCGACGTGCATAACGTACAGGCCCACGCGACGTATCGCCGCTGCGGTATGCATGAAACCGCCTACCGTTTGTTCGAGCTCGATCACGTGATTCCACGCCCGGAATGACGACGATTACTTGGCGTCGCCGAGCCCCTCCGGACACGCGAACTCACGCAGCTCGTCATTTCCAGGCGATGCCTTCCGATAAGTTTTGACCGTTTCCCAGGGCTTGGTGAGCGCCTTGGGATCGGTGACCGTGATCCGGTCTTCCAGGAGGCCGGGGCTCAAAAAGCGGATGCGTTCCTTGACGGTCATCGCATCACTATGCGGTGTGAATCCTTCGATGAAGGAGTTCTCGTGCAACGCGACGGTATCCACCACCAGCGTGTCCCCTTCCCAGTGGCCCGTCGAATAACCCGCATAGGTGGGATCGTCCAGAATCTTCTG
>DATIRX010000644.1:0-11729 GCA_035469225.1 Bryobacteraceae bacterium | reverse complement strand
TGATCTTTGCCGCGCAAGGCCAGAATCCTGCGGAAGTTCCGCCGGACAAGGATGCGGCCACTGCCGTCAACCCTCTGGCGAGTGCGTATGGGAAATGGGAGGCGGTTGAGAATAGCTCTTTGGCCATCGCCGAAGCTTCCAGGCTGCTCAGGGTTGCCGGACGCAAGTGCTCCAACGGCCGCACTGTTCCTGTGGGGAATGCGGATTGGAGCAAGTTCGTGCAAGGAGTCCAGGACGCGGCCATGAAATCCTACAAGGCGGCGCAGTCCAAGAATCAGGACAATATTCTGGATGCCGCCGACGCGATTACCACCGCCTGCGCGAACTGCCACGACAAATATCGCGAGAAACCCAAACCTGAAGACCGGTGCATGTAGTCCGCGGCACCGTGTTATCCTTATGTACGAGTTCTGGTAGAGGAGCGAGGGCCACCAGTACCTCGGCGCGCAATTCCGTGAATCCGGAGCGCCGGGCGAAAGGGGCAGCCTCGCCGAAATCGATGCGCTGGATTCGCGGCGCTGCGGTTGGTGAACCTGGCTAATACCGGTTCACTGTCATTCGACTTGGTTTTTCCGGGCCGGATGGAGCGCTATCGGGAAGTGGTTCAGCCCCTCCTGGCTGTCTTTCGCAAGACAGCGCGTCTCCTGAAAAGCCCGTAGCGATTTGTTATGGACTTGTTTCAGCTCACGCGCGCTCTCATAGATATCGACTCGGTGACGCCCAACGAGGAGCAGGTGGGGCTGTTTCTGTTCGATCATCTGGCTGAGCTGACCGCGCGAACCGGCGGCCGCGTTGAGCGGATCGAGGTAGAACCGCAACGCTTCAACGTGCTGGCGCAGTGGGGTGATCCCGTGGTTACCTTGTCCACGCACATGGATACGGTGCCGCCGTTTTTCACTTCGCGCGAGGATTCCGATTTCATCTGGGGCCGGGGAGCGTGCGACACCAAGGGCATCATCGCCTCCATGATCCACGCCGCCGAGGCGCTGGTGAAGGACGGCGTGCGGGGAATCGCATTGCTTTTCGTGGTCGGCGAAGAACGCAACAGCGCGGGAGCTTATGCCGCCGCCCGCGATCCGCGTGGCAGCCGCTTCTTGATCAATGGCGAGCCGACTGAGAACAAGCTGGCGCTGGGATCGAAAGGCGCCCTGCGATACGAACTCATCGCCCGGGGGCGTATGGCGCATTCTGCCTATCCTCAACTGGGCGAGTCGGCGATCGAAAAGCTGCTGGATGCGCTGGAACGCGTTCGCCGGATTCCCATGCCCAGCGATGCGACTCTGGGCGACAGCACTCTCAATATCGGCACCATTCAGGGCGGGCGAGCGCCCAACGTGATCCCGGATCATGCCCGCGCGGAGCTTTTTCTTCGTCTGGTGGATTCCGGCGATACCCTGCGCAACGCCGTCATGGCCGCATCCCGCGGTTCCGTCGAAGTGAAGGAAGTTCTCTACATCCCCGCAGTTCAGCTGGGCTCGGTGGATGGCCTGGAGACGACCATCGTTTCCTATACCACCGATATTCCTGCGTTCGGCGGCGCGTGGGGCAAGCCCTTTCTTCTGGGGCCGGGCAGCATTCACTTCGCGCATACCGCCGAAGAGCGCGTACCCAAACCCGAGCTGCTGGAATCGGTCCGGATTTACCAAAACCTTGTGAGGCAATTATTACGGCAATGAGCAAGCAATATCGAGTAGCGATTGTAGGAGCCACGGGAGCCGTGGGGGTCGAATTTCTGCGTTGCCTGGAGCAGCGGCGATTCCCGATGGCCAGCTTGCGCCTGCTGGCGTCGGCGCGATCGAAAGGGAAGAAGATGGCCTACGACGGGCGGGATATCGAAGTGGAGGAGCTCACCGAAAACAGCTTCGCCGGCGTTGATATTGCGTTCTTCAGCGCGGGCGGATCCATTTCGAAGAAGTTCGGACCGCTGGCTGCCAAGGCCGGCGCGGTGGTCATCGACAATTCTTCCGCGTTCCGCATGGATCCCGCCGTGCCGCTGGTGATCCCGGAAATCAACCCTCAGGCCATGTGCGTGCATCAGGGGATTATCGCGAATCCCAATTGCTCCACCATCATCGGCATCGTGCCGCTGTGGCCCATTCATCGGGTGAATCCCATCCGGCGTCTGATCGCGGCGACCTATCAGGCGGCTTCCGGGGCGGGCGCGGCGGCCATGGAGGAGCTGACCGAGTCCACGCGCGCACACCTGGAGAATCGTCCGTATGAAAACACCGTGCTGCCGCATCCCTACGCGTTTAATCTGTTCAGCCACAACACCAGGATCGATCCGGAGACCGGCTACAACGAAGAAGAAACCAAAATGGCTCGGGAAACGCGGAAGATTTTTGGCGACCCGGATATTCGCGTGAGCGCCACCTGCGTGCGCGTGCCCGTGCTGCGCGCGCATTCCGAGGCGCTGACGATCGAGTGCGAACGTCCCATCACGCCGCGCGAGGTGACGGCTCTGTTATCGAACGCGCCGGGGGTGAAGATCGTGGACGATCCTGAGAAGAATTACTTTCCGATGCCGCGGGATGCATCCGGGCAGGATGACGTTCTGGTGGGGCGAATCCGGCAGGATGCCAGCGATCCGTCGGGGAAATCGATCGCATTGTTTGTCGCGGGTGACCAGTTGCTTAAGGGCGCGGCGCTGAATGCGGTACAGATCGCGGAAGTTTTGATTCAGCAGGGCGGAGTACACGGGGCTTCCGGAGTTCAAAACAGATGATCGTAATGAAGTTCGGGGGGACCTCGGTCGAATCCGCCGAAGCCATCCAGCGTGTGGCGGGCATCGTGCGCGCCAGGCTTGACCGTAAGCCTGTCGTGGTCGTGTCGGCCATGGGCAAGACCACCAACAAGCTGCTGGAGATCGCGGCGACTGCGGTACGGGGAGAAATGGCCGAGGCGTTGAAACTGCTCGCAGCGTTGCGGGAGTTCCATCTGCGCGAAGCCTCCGGGCTGGACCTGGATGCGATCATTGGCGCCCATTTTGACGATCTGGACGCTCTGGTGCGTGGTCTGGCGGTGATGCGCGAACTGACGCCGCGCGCGACCGACGCGATATCGGCCTACGGCGAGCGGGTTTCGAGTGTAATAGTCGCCGCCCAGTTGCGCCGCTGCGGCATTGAAACTGCCCATGTCGATTCCCGCAGTGTCATCATCACGGATCGGCGTCACACACAGGCGGCTCCCATCTTCGAGGAAACCAATCGCCGTCTTCGGAAAACGCTCCTGCCGCTTCTGGAGCATCAGGTCGTCGTGATGGGCGGGTTCATCGCAGCCACCGAAGACGGGGTCACTTCGACACTCGGCCGCGGGGGATCGGATTACACGGCCTCCATCGTCGGGGCGGGTATTGGCGCGGAGGAAATCCAGATCTGGACCGACGTCGACGGCATGCTCACGGCCGACCCCACAATCTATCCTGCAGGTCACCGCGTCAAAGTGTGCTCCTTCACCGAAGCCGCGGAGCTGGCGTACTTCGGCGCGAAAGTACTGCATCCCGCCACGGTGCTCCCGGCCATCGAAAAGAACATTCCGGTGCGCATTCTCAACTCGCGCCGTCCGGATTCCGAAGGCACGCTGATCGTTTCCAATCCGCCGCCCTCGTCGAGCCCCATCCGCTCCATCGCCTGCAAGCGCAATATCACGCTGGTGAACATCGTATCCACAAGGATGCTGATGGCACATGGGTTTCTGCGCCGGATCTTCGAGGTATTCGACCGCTACGAAACGCCGGTGGACATGCTGGCGACGTCGGAAGTCAGCGTCTCGCTGACTATCGACACCACCAGATCTCTGGACGCAATCCGGGCCGAACTGGAGGCGTTTGCGGACGTTTCGATCGAAGAAAATCAAGCCATCGTGTGCCTGGTCGGCGAAAACATCCGCCGCTGCGATAATGTCTCCGCCCGGGCGTTCGCAGCATTGGATGGCATCCGGCCGCGCATGGTGTCGCAAGGCGCGTCGCAATTGAATTTGAGCATGGTGGTGGCCGCGCAGGATCTGCGGCGCGCGGTAGAATCGCTCCACCAGGAGTTTTTTCGAACTCCCGATCCGGCATCATTTGAATAGGAGATTGCTACGAAACTCGCCATCGTCGGTCACGGGAAAATGGGCAAGCTGGTCGAGCAGCTCGCGCCCGAGTACGGGTTTACGGTGCATGTGCGCGTGGATGTCGGCTACAATCCGGACGTGTTAAAAGGTTCCGATGTGGCGGTCGAGTTCAGCACTCCGCAGGCCGCAATCGGAAACATCGAGACTCTGGCGGGGCTGGGCATCCCGGCGGTGGTCGGCACCACCGGCTGGCTGGATCACATGGATCGCGCGCGTGCGGCCGTGGAGCAAGGCGGGACAGGGCTGGTGTGGGCTGCCAACTTCTCGATCGGCGTCAACGTTTTCCTGCGGGCCGTGCACGAAACAGCGCGGCTCCTGGCGAATGAGCCGGCCTACGGATCGTGGGCCTGGGAGATTCACCACAACACTAAGAAAGACGCTCCCTCCGGTACGTTGCTGGCGCTGGTGAAGGAAATGAAAGCGGCCGGGTATCCGCGCACGATCGATATCAGCTCCAATCGCGCGGGCGCGCATCCGGGTACGCATGAGATCGGGTTCGATTCCGCGGCCGATACGATCACTCTGCGCCACACGGCGCGCAGCCGGGAAGGATTCGCACGCGGCGCTTTGAAGGCGGCCCAATGGATTCCCGGGAAGAAGGGCGTATTCGAGTTTAAGGAGATTTTATGACGACGTTCACTGGATGCGGCACTGCTCTGGTCACTCCGTTCCGCAAAGACCAGTCCCTGGATGAGGAAACTCTCCGCAAGCTGGTGCGCCGGCAGATTCAGGCCGGCATCAACTTCTTGGTTCCCTGCGGCACTACGGGGGAGAGTCCGACGCTGACGCACGCCGAACATCTGCGCGTGGTCCAGATCACGATTGAGGAAGCCAAGGGGAAGATTCCCGTACTGGCGGGCGCCGGCGGATACAACACGGCGGAAGTGGTGGCGCTGGCCAAGGAGCTGCACAAGCTGGGAGCCGACGGTCTGCTCTCCGTCACGCCCTACTACAACAAGCCGACGCCGGACGGCCTGGTTCAGCATTACCGCGCCATCGCCAGCGCGGTTCCTCTGCCGATCGTGGTGTATAGCATTCAAGGTCGCACCGGTATCAACGTCGAGCCCGCCACCCTCAAGCGTCTTGCGGAGATCGAGAACATCGTGGGCGTGAAGGAGGCATCCGGAAACATCAGCCAGATGGCCACCATTCTGCACTACCTTCCGGAGCGTTTCACAGTGCTCAGCGGCGACGATGCGATCACCATTCCTTTGATTGCGCTGGGCGGACGCGGCGTGATCTCGGTGGTCTCGAACCAGATCCCAGCGGAATTCAGCAGGCTCACGCAGCTCGCCCTGGCGGGGGATTATGCCGGAGCTCGTGCGCTGCAGAAGCATTGGTTCCCGCTGATGGAAGTGAACTTCTGCGAGGCCAATCCGGGGCCGGTGAAGGCCGCGATGGCCATGATGGGTTTGCTCGAGCCAGTCTGGCGGCTTCCCATGGTTGCACCGTCGGAGGCTAATCGCGCCCGGGTTGAAGCCGTGCTCAAATCGACCGGGCTGCTGGCTGCGTCGCGGAGCACGCATGCAGACTGACATTGAGGCTCTGTTCGATCAGAAGCCTTCGAACTACGCCGAAGAACATTTCGCCCTGTTCGCGCGTTTCAAGGAAGCGCTGAATTCGGGAGCCGTGCGCGCGGCCGAGCCGGACGCTTCCACCAAGACCGGCTGGCGGGTCAACGCGTGGGTGAAGAAGGGTATTCTGCTGGGCTTCCGCATGGGCGGAATTGTGGATATGTCCGTGGATGCAACCCGGCAGCCTTTTTTCGACAAGGCGACCTGGCCGGTGAAGCGCATCACCGCGGCCAGCGGTGTCCGCGTGGTTCCGGGCGGCTCGAGCATCCGCGACGGATGCTACATCGGCAAGGGCGTCACGTGCATGCCTCCGATGTATATCAATGCCGGCGCCTGGGTGGGCGATGGAACCATGGTGGATTCGCACGCCCTGGTGGGCAGCTGCGCGCAGGTGGGAACGAACTGCCATATTTCAGCCGCGGCCCAAATCGGCGGTGTGCTCGAACCGGTGGGAGCGCTGCCGGTGATCATTGAAGACGAAGTGTTGGTGGGCGGCAATTGCGGAGTCTACGAGGGCACTGTGGTGAAGCGCCGGGCGGTGCTCGGCAGCGGCGTGATTCTTACACGCTCGACGCCGGTCTACGACATCGCCCGCGGCGTGGTCCTGGCGTCCAGGGACGGCGAGCCTCTGGTGATTCCGGAAGGCGCAGTGGTGGTGGCCGGATCGCGATCCATTACCAGCGGGCAGGGCAAGGAATGGGGAGTTTCCCTGTATACGCCGGTGATCGTGAAATACAGGGATGAAAAAACCGATTCGCGCGTCCAACTGGAGGAGCTTCTCAGATGAAACTCATTGCTTTCGTTTTACTTGCTTCACTCGCGTTTGCCGCCGATCCTGAATTTGACAAGAACGGCGATCTGGTACGTCCGAAAACCTATCGCGAATGGATCTTCTTGAGCTCGGGCGTGGGCATGAGCTACGGCACAGGCGGCCTCCCTTTCGGCAACGTGTTCGTTGAACCGTCGGCGTACCGCAAGTTCACCGAAACGGGAAAATGGCCGGATAAGACCATCTTCGCCCTCGAACTCCGGCAGCCCGCAACCGAAGGCTCGATCAATAAAGGCGGCCAGTATCAGACCAGCCTCCTTGCGGTTGAAGCCGCGGTGAAAGATACGGCGCGTTTTAAGGATGGATGGGGCTATTTCGGGTTTAGCGGAAACGCGACCACTGCGAAGGTCTTCGGAGCCGAAGCCGGATGCAACGCCTGCCACAGTCAGAACGCCGCGGTCGAACATACGTTCGTGCAGTTCTATCCGACGTTGCTCGAAATCGCGATGGCGAAGGGTACGCTGAACAAGTCTTATAAACCGTCCGAAAAGAAATGATGGCAGGGGCGCGCCTCGCCCGGCGTTAACGCTCCAGCAGCACGTTGCGCGTCTGTTCAGCCGCCCGTTCCCACGTGAACGGTCGCGCGCGCTCTGGACCCGCCTGAGCCAGCCGCTTCCGCAGCGGTGCATCGCTCATCACACGCTCGATCGCGGCGGCGATGGCATCTTCATCCTGGGGATCGAAGAATAGCGTCGCATCGCCGGCCACCTCACGCAGGGGCGGGATATCGGAGCACGCCGTGGGGATTCCCGCAGCCAGCGCTTCCAGCACCGGCATTCCAAAACCCTCGAACGTGGACGGATAGATGAACGCCCGCGCATGCGCATAGAGCTGGTACAGCTCTTCGCGCGGCACCCAGCCGGTGATTCGCACGGAATCCTGCAAGCCCATCTCCGCGATGAGTGCCTCGATCGCCCCGGCATGAAATCCGCGCAGCCCTGCCAGCACCAACGGAAAGTCGCGCTTCTTGCGTCCGAAGGCCCGAATCAAGCGGAGCATATTCTTATGCGGATGAAGAGTAGACACGCACAGCAGGTAGTTTTCGGTTCGCGATCGGTCCAGACGCGAGAATGCTGGCTCGACTCCGTGCGGGATCACCGCAACGCGCGATTCGGAAACGCGATAGAAGTGCAGCAGATCCGCACGAGTCGCTTCCGAGACCGCGATCAACCGGTGCGAACGGTGGGCCGCAGCCCAGAGAAGCAATCGCCAAAACGGCAGATCGAACCAGCGGAAGTGTTCCGGATGCCGCTTGTGCTGCAGGTCGTGGAAGACGGTCACCTGCCGGCAAGGCGAAAACACCGGCGCGGTGAATCCGGGGTTGAACAGAACGTCTAGACGATAGCGAGCTGCTTCGATCGGCAATACGACCTGCTCCCACAGGATCCGCGCAGGACGAATGCGGGCGTGCACGGCCTGCGGCTTCCAATAGAAGTTGGGCTGCTTCGGAACCAGGTCGGAGGCTGTCTCCAGGTTCGTGAAGACGAAGTATTCGGTTGCCGAATCGATCGTCGCCAGGGCGATGAGCAGCTCGCGCAGGTAAATCTCGGTGCCGCCGACGCCGCGCGGAATCAGATACAGAGCATTGATGCCGACGCGGACTCCGCTGCGCGTCATGCCGTTACTGGCTCACTCGAGCCAGAGCGACGCGAGCGGTCTCATTCACCGGATTCAGCGCAAGAGCACGCTGGTATTGGGCCGCTGCCGCCGCCTTATCCCCGGCCGCTTCGTAAATATTGCCGCGATACAGGTAGGTCACGTCAAAGCGCGGATCGATTCGCTCCGCTTGTTCCAGCGCTGCCAGCGCTTCCTGCCATTTGCTCTGCTTCGCGTAGACCATGCCGATGAGCGCTTGCACGTGGGCGCTGCGCTCCAGCGTGGAAGCCTGCTGAAGCTTCATCAGGGCCTCCTGCGGCTTGCCCTGGGCGTCCAGAGCCAGCGCCCAATCCACCAGTAGATTGAATCCCGGCGGCTCCAGGCGCGAAGCTGCCTCGTAAGCGTCCGCAGCCCGCGGAAAATCACCGGATTCGTAATACGCATACGCCAGCTGGAAACGGGGGCGCCATTTTTTCGGAGACTTGGCGGCGGCGTCCTGCCACAATGCGACCGGGTTGGCCCAGACCTGGCTGCGCTGATAGGTAAGCACGGAACAGACCATGAGCGCGGCGATCCCGGCCCATGCGGCCTGAGACCACTTCAATCGCCGCAGGAACTCCAGGCAGACCAGCACCAGGCCCAGGAAGGGAAGATACAGCCGCCTCTCGGCCTGCACGTCGCTGATGGGGACGAACGAGGAGGTCGGCATAAGCAGCAACACGAACAGGAACACGCCGAACGCAGCCAGAGGCCAGCGCTTGCGGTAGATCCAGGCCGCTGCCAGCAAGGCCACCAGAGCCAGCAGGCCGGCGATGGCGCCGTGATCCAGCAGGCTTGCCGAGACCGGTACGTCAGGATCCACGTTCTGGCCGAAAGGCAGGAAAAACAATCGCACGTACGTCCAAATGACGCGGCACTGCGTGAAGAAGTACGTTGCGGGCGTGAGACCTGGGACACTGAACCCGGCGGTGGTTGCGGTTTTCAGCACGCGCCAGACGACCACAGCTCCCCAAGCTCCCGCCGCCGCCAGGATGCCGTAGAGCAGCCCGTTCTTGCGGAATCCGCCCAGCCCCCAGAAATAGTCAGCCATTAGCAAAAGCGCTGCCAGCGTGAGGGTATGCTCTTTGGTGCTGATCGCCGCGGCGAACAGGACGGCCACCGACAGGGCCCGCAGAATGGTGATCGATTCCGTCCGCCGGTAAAGAAAAACGGCGAAGGCCGAAAAATACAAAAGCACGCTGAGCACTTCTGAACGGCTGGCAACGTAGGCCACCGATTCAGTCTGCATTGGATGAAGCAGGAACAGCCCGCCCGCGATTACACTGAGGACGCTCCGTTCCCGGCCTGTGGTGCCGGCCAGCGAGAGCAGCTTCGCCGCCACCAGGCCGACGACCATCGACCCCAGGAAATGCAGCAGAACGTTCGTAAGGTGGTACGCGTAGGATTCGGTTCCGCTGGATTGGAAATTCAGCCAGTAGGTGAAAGACAAGAGCGGCCGGAGCCCCAGAACCCAGCTTTGGAAGGGTGCTCGCGCGATGCCGGGATCCATGAACTGGAGATAGCGATCGTCCAGTACAAACGCGCCGTTGAGCGACGGGCCATACACCTCCAGCGCTAAAAACAGTCCGGCCAGAGCTGCTGCCCAGGGCCACCAGATGCGCTTCGGCGATCCGGATTCCGTCCGGGGTGTCGTTTTTTCAGCGCGCGGCGGGCGCTTGGACTTTTTCATTTAGAGCTTCCAGACGGAATTCGAGAATCGCCAACTGCTGAGCCAGGGTAATACTGGAATCCTTCAATCCCGAGATCCGAAGGGATTGGCGATACAGCACGATCAGGAACGCGGCTCCGGCGAACATCGCTAAAACCAGAAAACTATCCGGAATTCCCAGTATGGAGGCGGCCCAATCGTCGAAGGATCTCCACTGCGCCAGCACGAGCAGCACGGCTCCGGCCAAAAGCCAGCTCACCGAATATTCCACGCGGATGCGAGAGCGGCGAACCGAGCTCAGCACCCACACGATCAGCACCAGGCTGAAGATGGCGACCAGGTCAAAAAGGCGATCCATATCCTATTTTCTCCGTCCTTCGAACTTCAAGATGTTCACGAACACACCCAGCAAAACGTGGATGATGTAATACAGCGATTTAGCCGCGGTGATCGTGCTCCGGCCTGCCCGGCGCGGCCGGAAACGGCAGGGCACTTCCACAAAGCGGAAACGTTTGCGCTGCAGCACCACCAGCGCTTCGATCTCCGGATATTCCAGCGGAAATGTCGATGAAAACAGCGCCAGCGCCGTGCGGTTGACGCCCACATAGCCCGAAGTGGGATCGTGTACCGGCCGGCCTAGAATCGGGCGAAGCATTGCCCGGAAAAAAACGATCCCCGCGGCCCGCAACCAGCTGGTGTGCGAACCGTGACCATCCACGAAGCGCGATCCGATCACCATTTCACAATCGCCGCGCTCCAATGCTTGGAGGACGGTGGGAATATCGCGAGGATCGTGTTGTCCGTCGCCGTCCACGCGGATCACATACTGGTAGCCCAGCTCATACGCCAGCCGGTAGCCGGCTTGGACGCAGCCGCCCAGCCCGAGATGATGCGGAAGAGCCAGCACCTTCGCGCCGGCCGTGTGCGCCAGGGTGCGTGTGGCATCCACCGAACAATCATCGACGACTAAAATGGGGGTTCCCGGCACGGCCGCCCGCACTTCTTCGATCACGCCGCCGACGTTGGCTTCTTCGTTGAACGCCGGAATCAGGATCAGAACCCGCTTCGCGTCCGCGATCACAGTGCAGCCACCTGCCGGACTGTGATGGAGTGGCGCCCGAGCAAAGACCGGAACTCGGCCGGGGTGATGCGGCGGCTGGCGCGAATCCGGCGCCGCGCCCCGAACAGCTGAGGCAAGCGAAACAGTGCGGCGAAATGGGCCCGGATCACCAGGAACGGCAGCAGCGCCGCCGCAGATCCGGATTGGCTAAATTCACCCGTCTTGCCGCGTCCGGTCAACAGTGCCGCTACGTGCCAAACGTACCGGGCAATCGAAGCGAAGGGTGCTGCGAACAACATGCGGGCCGGGAAGTTTTTCGCGATGGTGTACAGCCGGTTGCGCTCCACGTAGTAGGCCTTGAGCGGCGATGCGCGCCCGGCCGAGTGCGAATAACGATGTTCCACGCCGGCTCCCGGCACATAGCGGCAGTCCCACCCGGCCCACTGTGCCCGCAGCCCGAGATCCGTGTCTTCGCAATACAGGAAAAAACTTTCGTCGAACAGGCCGATCTGGTCCAGCATCGCCCGCCGGTACAACGCCGCAGACCCGCTCGGAAATAGAGCTTCCTTCGCGTCAACAAACAGGGCCGGAGACGCTTCGTGGCCGCGCTGCTTGCTGGAACCGTCCGGGGCGATCAGCATGCCCGCGGAATCCAGGCGGCCGGTTCCCGCCAGGCGAACTTCTGAAGCGAACATCCCTGTGCGCGGGTGGGCCTCCGCGTCCGCCAGCAATGTTTCCAGCCAGCGCGGATCCGCCACGGCATCATCATTGAGCGTGGCCAGATAGGGGGCATGGGAATCCCGGAAGGCTTGATTTGCAGCAGCGCCGAAGCCCGCGTTACGTGCATTC
>DATIRX010000643.1:0-10363 GCA_035469225.1 Bryobacteraceae bacterium | reverse complement strand
AACAACCTTAAAACCACGGACGGCCGGACGCAGTTCGCCGCGAGTATCTCGTCTTTCAATAGCGGTCATCCGGACTTCTCCGCGGTGCGGCCGGGGCATGCGCCCGATCCGGGAACCATCAAACTCAGTCACCAGGTGCATCTGAAGAGCGACCTGAAGGGTCCCAACGGTCCGGTGCAGCTGGCATGTGCGGATTGCCATGGCGTGGCCGCTCGCCCACCGACATATGCGCTGCATTGCGCCAGTTGCCATCCCTTGGTGTTCGATAGCCGCTTCGCCGAACCCGTCCCTCATCTGGACACAAAGAGCGTCCACGACTTTGTGGTTCGAAAGTACACGGAGGCTAAGGCGGACAATCTCGAGCAGAGGATCGACGAAGCCGAGCGCCTTCTGTGGCAGAAGACCTGCAAAGAGTGCCACACGCTCACATATCCCGTTCCCGGCGAACGTCCCGAGATTCCGAAAGCCGCGATCGCGGTTCGCTGGATGAAGAACGCCCAGTTCGAGCACCGGGCGCATCAATTGGTCGCCTGCACGGAGTGCCATGCGCAGGCCAGGACCAGCAATCGCACCGAGGATGTTTTGCTTCCTGGGATCGTGACGTGCCAGAAGTGCCATAGCGGCGGAAAATATTCCGCGAACGCCGGCTGTTCAGAGTGCCATCTGTATCACGACTGGACGAAAGCCAAGCCGGCGTCGAGCAACCACACGATCTTGGATTTCACGCGTTAACGCGGCGGACCCGGCGGAGCATCCGAAACCGTATAGACGCGGCCGTTGCGCAGATACATTCGCTCGGCCTCCTGTTTATTGAGCGGCCGCGAGCCTCGCCGGTTGAACACCGCCACCTGATTGCCGCTCTCGTCCACCGCCCGGTCGCGATCGACGCCTTTGGAGATCGCCAGCGCCGGACCCTTGGTGCGATACGTCGCGATCAGTTTGGGCGTCGGCCGCGGGCTGAACCCCAGGTAATTGGGATTATCGCTGGGCGCAAATAGCTGGATGATTTTCATTCCGCCCGTTCCGTCGGCGAGATACGCAAACGCACTGGCCGCGGTCATGCCCAGCTTCACATCGTTGGTGTCATGCAACGTCCCGCCCGCATTAAACATCTGATCGATCACCGGCTTCTCGGGCTTCTCCACATCCACAATCGCCAGTCCCTGGCTGCCGGCGGCGATGTAGGCGTAGGTGCGCGCGATGTACAGATTCCGCGCGTCGGCTAAGGAAACCTTCGCCCCTGGCACCATGCGCGGACTCGCAAGCGATGTCACATCCAGCACCTTCAGCCCTTCGCGATCCACCACGAACGCGTAGCGGAACTGCACGGCGACGCCTCGCGGATCGATTAAATCGGGCGCGCCGATCTGCGCGGTCACGTTCGGCTGCAGCGGATTGGCGATATCCACCACCACCAGCCCTCGATCCGTAAGCACGTAGGCGAAGGTTCCCGCGATGGTGATCCGTCTCGCCCCAGTCAGCACTCCGCCGGGATTGAACGTCGCCGCGCGCTTCAGAAAGTTGTTCCGCGGGTTCCCATCGAGAAGCGTCAACACGCCTGGGCTGGGACTCTTCAGATCGGGATCGCCCACCACGATGAGTCCCTCCTCGCGATCCGCCACATACAGGAAGCCGTACATCAGCGCGGCGGGTTGCTCTTCGTTCTCCGGGATATGCGTGCGGAGCGGATCGACCGCCATGGTGGAGGGCGACGCTACGGCCGTGGCGTACTTGGTCTTGAGTGAGAATCGCTGGCCCAGCGGCGACACCGGAGCCGTCGTCACTTTTTCGGAAAAGTTCTTATTATCGATATTGGCGACGTCGTAGATGCGGAATCCGTCCTTGCCCAGCGCGGCGTAAAGATACTCGCCGCGGAGTTGAAGATCCAGAACGTTGCCGGCGTGCCGGTCCGCTTCCTCGATTTCCCGCTCGTGCTTCTCGAATTTCGCAAAGTTGGCCGGATACGCGATCTTCTGCAGATCGCTGCCGAACACGGCCGGAGGATCGTCGTGCTCGGCCACGGTCACAGCCTCGAAACCCTTGGATCCCTCGGCGACGTAGGCGTAGCGGCCCATCATGTTCACCAGATTGGTCCCCTGCATCAGCAGTTGGGCCATCCAGGCGTTGTTATCGCCATCGCGCGAGATGTGACAACTGGTGCAGGTTTTCGTCTCTTTGGCGCGCACCGTGTGCGGGTAATAGGAACTGAATCCGAAGCCGCTGAAGCCTTCCGCGGAGATGGTCTGCTGCTGATAGTACAGCCAGTCGCGATTCGCGTTCTGCGAGCTGACCACCACGGCGCACGTCGATCGTGCCGGTGCGATGCGATTTCCGGTGACGGTGCCGTCCACGCCCAGCATGTACACATCGTCGCGCAGAACTTCGAAATTGTAAGAGGTGTAGTTGCGGGTATCCGTTCCTTCGTTGTGCAGCATGGGTGCCTTGGCGTTGGCCCGCATCGGCAGGTGGCATCCGAAGCAGCTCGTGGTCCAGGAGGAATGACACGCATAACACGTCATGCGGTCGTTTCCATGCGCCAGCTGTTTGTCGTCTCCCGGTGCGGATCCCCACGTGCTCCCGTCCTTCAGTAGAGTCTTGGCCAGTCGCGACGCCTCGCTGTAATGCGGATTGCCCGGAGTGATCGTATCCATCACTTGAACCACTTCCCACGACTTGCCGGGTTCCAGGTTCGAGCGTTGATAAATCTTCCCGTTCTCCTGGTAGAACCGTCGCTGCCCCGACGCGGTTCGCTGCAATGCAAGATTGGTGCCTCCGGCCGGAGCGGCTGCGGCGGATGTTCGCAGGTTCGCTTTGGATTTGACCGTTCCGTGACAATCCACGCAATCGATCTCCACGGCATTGCGCGTTTCGCCGTACAGATTGCCGTTCCCGTGGCTGTCGCGCTCAAAGTGGCAATCCGTGCAGTGCATCCCTTTTTCCAGATGAATGTCCTTGAGATGCACGGCCTCTTTAAATTTATTCTTGGAGTCCGGGGCCACTACGCGATCTTCGCCATCCAGCAGATTGCCTTTGCGATCGCGCTTGTACACCGCGCGGAACACCCAGCCGTGACCGTGAAAATCGCCGAACTGCGTGTTCTGAAGCTGAGCATTGAACTCAGGGGTCCCGGTTTTCCCCAGGAAATCCAGATTGCCCCACAGCCCGCGCGCCGCGGCATCCTGCGGATTCTTCATCCAGGACTCGATGCGCTCCGCATCGGTCGGATCGTGCTGCTTGGCCGGATACATGTGCGATCCGTCCGTTTCCGAATCCCACCAAATGTAGCCCAGATACGACGCGACCATGTTCGTCCCAGGATGAATGTGGCACACGATGCACTGGCTGGTGGGGATGGCGCGCGTCAGTTCGTGCCGGATGGGATGGCCCGATTCGTTCTTCGGAATGGTGGGATCCATCTGCGCGCTGCGGCCTTGATTCCCGTACATCGCGTAGGCGCCGGAATGCTCGGGCGACCGGTCATTGGCGTAGATCACGTGGCACGCCGTGCAGCCGCTGTGGCGATAATCTCCGGGATGGTCGTTGGTTCCCGGCAACGATAGCAGCGGGTCTAACAAGCGCGTCTTCTGCAAGCCCAGAAACACCGGATCGGTCCGCAGCAGCGTGCCCAGGCCGCGGTCGCTCAGCTTTTCATCCGGCAGCCCGGGCCGCGATTCGCGATTCGGATTGCCGGGGTCCGTGCGTGCTTCGCCGCCGCGCTCAAACACGCGCAGCAGATTCCCCGGCTGCGAAACCTCCCATCGCCCCAGCGGATTCAGATACGGCAGGATGCCCTTGGTGCGGGTGAGCTCCGGCGTCGGCGCAGGTGTCATCGTGATCTTCTGTGGCTGCCCGTCCGGAGAATAGCTTTCGCCGAAGCGGGCATTCTTATACGGAAATCCGCCGTTGTTGTACAAAGCCGCCTGCCACAGCATGCCGCCATGCGTCATCATGCTGGTCTGAACCGCGCGGACCTCTTTCGCGTGGCAATTTCCGCAGGTTTCATCCGCCACGCGCAGATCGCCCGGATTGATGAAGCGGATGTATTCCTTGTCTTCCTTCAGCCAGTCCGTGTAGGGGCGCACCGGATTCGCGGAGGCATCGGCATAGCCTGGGTTGCGCGGCTTGGGATGCGCCCGGTGCTTGGCGAGTTCGTACGCCCGCATGTCGGATCCCGATGGACGCATCACGTCGCCGCTGCCGCCATGGCAATCGATGCAGGCCAGCTGCACCGTTCCTGTGGTGTGCATGCTGGGAGCTTCGGTCAGTCCGTGGCAGGAGACGCATCCCGCGCTCCTGCGGGTAGCTTCCTCCGGAGGCTGCGCCGGCAAGAGCGCCAGCATGGTGAACAGGCTAAGCCCGCCCGCAACCGCCGCGATCGATATTCTCTTAGAAACGGAAACGGACATTGGCCGCCACGGAAAACAGAGTCTTGTCAGTAAAGATATCGCGGAACCCCTGAGCCGGTGAAAACGCGTTGAATGCTCCCGTGATCACGACGTTCTCCGTCAGAGGCGGACGGTAGGTGACCCCCCAGCCGGAATCCACGCCGACGCCGTTGTGAATGGGCGCCTGCAGCAGGATCAATTCCAGCGGTTCGGTGTGTTGAAAGCGGATCACGTTCAGGTTCAGTACGCCGCGCAGTTTCGGCGTGATCTCTACATCGGCACTTCCGTTGTAGATAAAGATCCCCGGATTCACGAAATTCGCCTGCCCCTGGGCCTTGCCGGATCGCAGGGAAGGAATCAGACTCCCGCCCGAAACCAAGCTTACGCCCGACCCCGTCAGCCGAATGCCCTCGCGATTCCAGAAGCTGAAGAAACCACCCGCGAAATTCGAGTTGTCGAAGATGGCATCGAAGGCCCGTGCCGTCCCGTCGCGAGGGTTGTCGTCGCCCGAAGCCCAGAAGATCGACCCCCGAAAACGAATCCAGTCGCGGTCCCAGGAAAGCTCCGCCGCCGCCATCTGAGCATTGATATCGGTCGCTTTCCCCGCGATCGGATTCCTGGAATCGGATCCCAGCACCTGATAGAACGCGTGCGTGAGATTCAGCCTCCCGATGTGCCCGTCGCCCGCCAGCCCGTAGTAATACGCGCGAACTTTGTGGGGACGCGCCAGGCCCACGGCCGCCGGCCGCACCAGAAACCCGTTGGTGTCGTATTCAACCGATGCGTCGTCCTTGTTGTAGTGAAAACTCGCCTGCAGGTTGTAGCCCGGCTTCAGGAAGTCCTGCCGGTACAGGTTGCCCACCAGCACCTGCTGCTGGCGATAGGCCATGCTGTTCAGCCCGCTATTGCTGTCTTTTTCGAGCAGGACGAAGTACGCTGCATTGAACTGGTATCGATTGGCATCGAGCGTACCGAACAAGCGCAGCCCCGGCTCCTGATCGGAAAATATGAATCCGCGGAAGTCGCTGGTGAAGGTCTGTATGCCCGCGCGAGCCGAGAGAAAATCGAAGTTGCGACTCAGATCCAGAATCTTGGCCTCCACGAAGGCTTCCTGCAAGCCGGCGTGCGCATCCAAACGCGCTGTCCCCGCGCGCACATCCGGATGGACGATGCCGGTCTCGCGGACCTTCAGATAGTTGACGTTGATTTCGGGCGTAAACCGGATCTGCCAATCCAGCGGGCGATACGCGGTGTCGCCGTGAAACAGGGCCGCGGAAAATGAGAAGTTCTGGCTGTAGGCGAACTGGCCCATGCGGCCGAAAAAGTCCGGACTGTCAGGGGCGTCGGAACCCAGACCACTCGGGACAGGCAGCTTGCGGCCGGTAATAGCCGTGTCGCTCACAAGATTCAGATTCAGGAACGTGCGCTGTCCCAGAATCGGGGAATCGCCCTTCAGCTTGTTTCGATTGAACGGGTCGTACCAATGACCCTGCACGTAGGGGACCTCGTCACGCGGCCCGTAGCGATGGTAATCCGGCTGATCGAATCTCCAGCGGTCCGGAACGGGCGTAAAGACGCGCTCCCTGGGAGGAATGATCTGCGGCGGCAGAACGTCCGGCAGGCCCTCGGGCGGCGCTGCGGGCAGAGTCCGATAGGGCGGCTCGAGCGGAGGCTCGGGAAGTGCTGGCCGCGGCGGAACCGGCGCCGTCAGCATCGCGAACTCGGCCGCAAAGATCTCCCCGGCGTTCAGCACGATGCCGGATCGTTCCAGGGACTGAAACCCGTCGCGCTCGGCTCGAAGTGAATAGCGCCCCGGCGGAAGATTCAGGATGCGGAACACTCCGTCGCCCGAGCTGGCCGCGGAGATCGTCTGACCGGTGTCCAGGTTTCGCAAGGTGATTGCGACCGCGCCCAGGCCGAGTCCCGATGAATCGCGGAAGATGCCCTGCGCGGAAGCCGTGGGAATGGGGGTCTGGCGCGGCAGGCGCTGGTCCTGTGCAGGCGCTGGCGCGAGAGCTGCGATTCCACACAGCCACACGATCGCTCGCAACCAGCGGATCAATGCCTATAGGTAACACGAAGCGCCGCTACCGGGCAAGCAAACCCTCGCGTTTTCCCGACAGAAATGTCTGGACGATTCGGATGTAGTCCTGCGGCGCTTCCTGATGCGGATAGTGGCCCAGCTTGGGCATGGTCACAATCTCCACCACCGGCAGAGTCGCGCGCAGTTTCTGCTGCGTTTCCGGAGGAACGATGGAGCTGGCGCCGCCCAGAATATAAATCGTAGGGCAGGTGATCTTGCGTACTTGCGCCCACAGCTCGGTGGGAACGAATCCCTTGACCAGATTCGGATCGCGCTTCCAGACGATGCGGCCGTCGGCGCGCTGCTTGCTGCCGAAGTGCGCGTAGTTGCGCTGCAGCTCTTCGGAAACGGTCCCGCTGCCGCGCGCCAGCGAAGCCGCCAGCTCGTCTTCCGACGCCCAGCCGTTCTCCTCCTGCTGGACTCTGCGGGCAAATCCGGAGGCGATCTCATTCGTGCGCTCCGGGCCCACATCTTCCACCACCAGCTTGGCGACGCGCTCCGGATGCATACCGGCATACACCTGCACCACCCGGCCGCCGGTCGAATTCCCCAGCAGGACGATGTTCCGGAGATTGAGCTGCGCGACGAAAGCCTCCAGGTCCCGGGCGTAATCCTCCACCAGGTAGGCTCCTTCGGGCGACCAGGCCGAGTCGCCATGCCCGCGCATGTCGATCGCCATCACGTGATAATCCTGGTTGAACTTGGGCGCAATGTGGTCGAAGGAGTGGGCCACGCGGCCGATCCCGTGGAGCATGATGAACGGCTGCTTATCGGGTGAACCCCAGTCCAGATAGTGCAGGCGAAGACCGTTGACGGTGAGGAATCGATCCTGATAGGGAGCCTGCGCCGAAAGGGAAACCGCAGCCGCCACCAGTAATATCACGCCTCTCATGGATACGAGTGTATCCGGGGAGGAGTCAGGCGGCAATCCAAGCTCCCCCACAGCGGCTCGAACCCGCGATTCGAGTTGCGAGTGCCTTCATTCCCGTTTCTGAACAGATTGTGAGGGAGATGAACCGCCGCATACTGGTTCAGAAAAACGACTTCCGACTGCAACGCTGTGTCTGGTATTAAGGCTGTGTCGTCGCGCCCGCCGTCTGGCTCAGCTCCGATTTCTTGTACTTGGGCTCGCTCAAATATCCCTGGACGTGATCCTTGGTGATCTGATTCACCACCAGTTCCATGGGCTGCGGATGATCGCCCGTGTTGATCCAGATGGTTTCGTAGAGGTTCACGCGCTTCTTCTCAAGCTGGTTGTCATCGACAAACAGATTCATATCGAATCGCTTGTGCTTGGTATCCGCTTTTCGCAAAGCCAGCCGCAGCGGGCCCACGCGCTGGAATTGTTTGGACTTGTTCAGCTCGAACTCATAGTAGTTTCGCTCGCCGCGTTTTTGGAGCGCGACCAGCTCATCGTGCGTGCGAGCGATGGAACCGGACAGCTCGTCGCGGGTATTGTTGAGAGCGCCGCTTAG
Source organism: Bryobacteraceae bacterium (assembly GCA_035469225.1). Taxonomy (GTDB): domain Bacteria; phylum Acidobacteriota; class Terriglobia; order Bryobacterales; family Bryobacteraceae; genus Palsa-187. Next base: position 2,420 of record DATIRX010000643.1, on the reverse strand, counting down.
ATCGTCGCGAGTCTTGTTCAAATCCTCCCGTGTGCTGGCGAGTTCCTTCTGCTGTTCCGACAACTGCCCCTTCAGTTCCTGGAAGCGTGGATCGTCGCGAGGAACGGTCCGCTTCACCACTGTCTTTTTAGCCACTGTCTTAGACGCCTTGACCGGACGACTCGTCGCGGGCCGGGATTGCGTTTCGGGCGTAATTGGCACGGGCGCGTCCGCTCGTTCATCGAGTCTCTGGCTCAGATCCTGAAGCTTATTCTGGAACTGCACTAAAGTTGCGTTCAGGGACCGGTTGGTCGCGGCCAGATCCTCGGCCTGCCTTCGTTCGCGGTAGAGGTATGCCCCGCTGATCAGCGCGGCACCAGCAAGTGCCACCACCAGCAAGTACAGCGGCCAAGCGGGGCGCGGTCTGGATACAATTTGCACGGGACGGTCCACAGGCTCCATTTGCTCGCACCTCTAAGGCGGCTCGATGAGCAATTCGGATACCAGCGCCAAGTCCAGCTAAATCAATGCAGGCCCGCGACCAGAAGCTGGCATGCGGTGTGATTTACCGGACCATCCTGGAAAAACTTGCCGTTAAGGAATCCGGATATTCTGCTCACCGCACACCTCGAACAGGTTCAGCACGTTGGTGATGCTGAAAAGCTCCCGCACGCGCTTGCTCAGGTTGATCATTTCCAGGCGCGTTCCCGCGCTTTTGGCGGAAACGTACAGGCCGATGATCGATCCCAGGCCGCTGCTGTCCATGTAACTCAGTTCCGTCAGATCCAGCACGATCCGACGGGTGCCGGGAATCAGCCCTCGAATCTCGGCTTGCAGGATGCCGGCACTGCCGGCGACCAGTTTGCCGGTGCAGCGCACCATCCTGGCATCGCCTTCCGAAGACGTCCGCAGGGTCAGCTGCGGGGCGCTCTGGGCTGCTGCATCTTCCGGCATCAGTTGCTCTCCATCCTGTTCCACCATGATACGCCGATCGCACGCCTGTGACGCGTTGCAGATGCTATCCTCTGGATGGATTAGCGCCGCATGAGCCGTCGAAATTCTCTTTTCCTGGTGGCGGGAGTGGTTGTCTTCGTTGGCTCGCTGTACGGCTGGCAGCGTGAGTTTCGCGAGTATCCGGCCATCGAGTACAACACCTTTCCCCTTCCCGACGATTACCAGCGGCCGGCCGAGTGGGTGTTCGCCCGGCTGATGTATCCGCCGGCGCCGACCGCGCGGTTTGACCGTTCCGGCCGGCGCGGCTGGGCCAACGGCATGTCCAGCTGGACCCAGGACTACCCGCGCGCGGATCGCCACTTCTTGACCGCGATTCGCCGCCTGACGCGAATCGACGCGCGCTCCGTGGAACAAACCGTGAACCTGGATGACGAAGACGACGCTTTCAACTGGCCCATGCTGTACGCGGTGCGGCCGGGCGAGTGGGACCTGACCGATAAGCAGGCGAAAAAGTTCAAAGAATACATCGACCGCGGCGGGTTCTTCTGGTGCGACGATTTTTGGGGCACCTTCGAATGGGACGTATTCATGCAGAGCATGGGACGCGCCATCCCCGGGCGGACGCCGGTCGATATCCCGGACGAAGACACCATCTTCCACACCATCTACGACCTGAACGATCGTTTTCTCATTCCCGGCTCGTGGGGGCTTCGCGGCCGCGGTTTCCAGAACGACGGCTCGACGCCCTACTGGCGGGCCATCTATGACGATAAGAAACGGATCGTGGCGGCCATCACGCCCAACTCGGATCTGGGCGATGCGTGGGAATTCGCCGACGATCCCCGCTATCCGGAAAAGTACTCACACCTGGCCATCAGCATCGGCGTGAACTACGTCACGTATGCGCTGACGCACTAACGGGAAGCCTTAGCTGGATGCGGCCGGCATGCGAATGAGAGAAGCTCCCGGCACGTGCCTCAGCGCTTCCTTGTCGGACATGGCCGCTTCCAGATTCCGCAGCGCCAGGCCCGCATGCTCCCGGGCCAGGCTTTCGGCGCGGCTGGCTTCGCGGTTCTCGATCGCGGCGATGATGGCGTTATGCTGGGCCTCGGCCAGTGCCAGCAGTTCTTTGGCCTGAGGCAGTTTCAGCCGGGCGAACACGGTGGCGCTGGGCGAGGCGAAGGGCAGAGCTTGCACGCGGTCCAGCGTTCTGCGCAGCATCGGACTCTTGGCCAGATCCACCAAGGTCGCGTGGAAGGACGCGTTGAGATCCAGATAGCGGGCGAACGCATCGATAGTGGGGGGAAGCTCGGCGGTGGGAGGAATCACTCGTCCCAGTTCTTCCTGGACGGCGTGGAGAACGTCGAGCTCACTTCGGTCCTGGAGTCGCTCCGACGCAAGCCGGGCAGCAGTTCCTTCCAGCACGCCCCGCAGCTCGATGGCATCGTACACATCCGAAAACGTAAAGGCGCGAACGACAAACCCCC
>DATIRX010000642.1:0-6446 GCA_035469225.1 Bryobacteraceae bacterium | reverse complement strand
CTGTGGCTGTTCCCTGCCGTGATCTTAGTGAGCTGTATCGTATGCATCCTTTGGCAGCAGAAGCGCGGAATCCTGCCGCGCACGGCGGCTCTGACCCTTCTGGTCTTCACCGGTGTTTTATTGTTGACCGGGGTTGAAGTGGCGGAGCACCACATGGTTACGCTGATCCCAATCGCGGTCGCCGTGGTGGTGCTGGCCGGATGGGAATTGCGGCATCGATACAGGCCGGCGCGGGTGGGGCTGGCGGCCTTCGCGGCTGTGTATCTCGGATCGGCGCTGTACTGGCAGTTTGCGACCTTGAATGGCTTGAGGAAGACGGGTGGAATCGGGCCGTGGTCTGACGCGGTGTTCGAATTGAACACGCGGTTGCAGGCAGATTTTCCCGGCAGGGAGATAAAGGTTCTGGATTGGGGCCTGCAGGACAACCTATTCGTCATTTCTGACGCGCGCGTGCACACCCGAGAGCTCTTCTGGGACTCCACCGCGGAGCAGTCCGATCGGAAGATTCCGTGGATCGAGGAGATTCGCCAGGGCGGAGTGTTTCTCTTCAACGGCCCGAAGAACCGCAACTTTCCCGCGGCGGCGACGGGTTTCCTGCGGGCGCTGGCCGAAGGTCATCCCATGATGCGGCGATATGCCGTCTCACAAAAGAACGGCGATGTGTATGCGGAAGTGGTTGATATTGTGCCGAACACGCTCGGCGCAGGACCCGAGCCGGAGTCTGATCCTTTCCAGGAGATCCAGGCGGTAGAACCTCGATTGGAAGACCGGGCCAAGGGATTTTATGCACTGGAAGCCAACAGCTGGCGATGGACGCAGCGGGAGTTTACGCTGGCCTTCCAGAATCCGCGACGGGCCGCGACGCTCACGGTGCATGTGACTGTCCCGGAAGTCAGTATTCAGAACTCGGGTACGATCACCATGAGCATAGAGATGGGCGAGCAGGTTCTTCCCCCGGAGAAATTCTCGCGATCGGGCGAATATGCGGTTACCCGAAGGATCGAGGGCGGGTGGCCTGCGACGGGGCCCGCCCAATTTGATTTCCGGCTGGACAAAGTCCTGGGTCCAACGGCGGCGGATCAACGCGAGCTGGGACTCATTTTTGCGAGGGCGAGTCTGGACGCGAGGTGATGGGGGCCTGGGAGTTCAGATAGTGGAGCAGCTTGGTCTCCCGGCGTCCTTTGGTCACGGTATCGAGAATCAGCCCGCAGGCAAACAGAATGAACGCGGAGATCGCCATGCCGGTGGCCAGAATCGCAGTGGGAAAGCGTGGAACCAGGCCGGTTTCGAGGAACGTGACCACAACGGGATAGGCCAGAATCAGCGCAGCGGCGAAGAAGAGCAGGCTCAGCAGCGAAAAGAAAACAAAGGGCCGCTCGTTCTTGAACAGCATCACGATGGTCCACAAGATGCGGGTTCCATCTCTATATTTGTTCAGCTTGCTGGACGAGCCGTCGGGACGTTCCTTGTAGACGGTCTCGACCTCGGCGACCGGCAGACGCAGCGTGAGCGCGTGCACCGTAAATTCGGTTTCGATTTCGAAGGCGCGCGAGAATGCCGGGAACGATTTCACATAGGCTCGCGAGAAAACACGATAACCGGAGAAGATGTCGTGAAAGCTGGCGCCGAACAGGGTCGCGACGGCTTCGGTGAACATGCGGTTGCCCGTCTCATGCCCAGGGCGGTAGGCGCCGGACGAAGTGGCGACGCGGCGGCCGACCAGCATGGCCAAGCGCTGTTCGGAGGCCATGGCCAGCATCTGCGGAGCGATTCCCGCGTCATAGGTTCCGTCGCCGTCGACCAGGACGTAGTAATCGGCCTCGATGTCGGCGAACATACGCCGGACTACGGTACCTTTTCCCTGCACCGGCTCGTGGCGTACGGTGGCTCCGGCAAGAGCGGCAACGCGGGCGGTGCCGTCTGTCGAATTGTTGTCGTAGACATAGATGGTGGCGGCCGGGAGAGCGGATTGAAACGCTTCGACAACTCCGGTGATGGTTTGCGCCTCGTTATGGCAGGGGATCAGGACGGCGACAGTCATAGGCTGTCAGGGCACGCCGAACAGAAAACCGCGATTGGAATTTTCGAGAAGCACTACGTATTCGCCTGGAGGGAGAGGGTCCTTCACTGTGAACTTCCGCAGGGTGGCGGAGACCGGAGTCACGACGATGGGCACCGGGGAGGCGGAGCGGTTCCTGGCTACGGCCAGCTCGCGAGCTCCCTTCCCCACCTGCAGACGGGATAATTCGACGTTCCCGTTGCCGGCAAGCACCACGAATGCGGGCGTCTTTGAAGCGGCTCGAACCGGCGAGGCACCGCCAGGGAATGAATAGAGCGCGGCGCCATCGCCAATATTTTGAGACTTGCATTCCTGGATCTCCAGGTCGTGGAAGTCGTCGTTTTCCAACAGGACGACTTTCGAATCGGAAAGCGTACCGGGGCCCGCGGCAACGGGGGGAGGAGCTTCCGTCCTGGAAACCAGCGCCTGTGAATCCACCAGCGCGGGCATCTCCTGTCCTCCCTCGGTTTTGAGCCGGACTGCCTTGGTTGAAGTGACGGCAACTTCAACCAGCGAAGCCGCGGTCAAATTCGGATTCACATAGACGGTCCCGTCCTGGTTCAGCGTATCGAGCAAGTTCTGGGCGCGGTAGGGGCGCACTACGAAGCGCCTGCTGCCGACGTCGATGGTCACACGCCAGAACTGCCGGGCGCGGAGGTTCGAGGCCCGGCAACGCGCGGGAGGAGCGGCTCCCTTGGGAACAGCCAGGCAACTGGGGTCGGCCGCCTTCGCGGGTATGGAAACTTCCTCGACGGCGACCACTTTGCCGGGCTCCCAAGGCGTCTCCGCCGCGGCCATCAGGCTTGCGAACGCCGCCAGTATGACGCTGAATCTGCCGGTCACTTCTTCAGGCTGCGCACGTGGGCGACCACGTCGTCCACGGATTTGCCGGTAACCGCTTTCACCGGCTGCATTTTGCCCTTCCCCTTGGTGATGACTCCGGCGATATCGGCATCGCTCATGCCTTGAATTTCGGACGACTTCAGGTCCTTCATTTCAACCTTCATCATCTTGGCGACGGTTGCGTTGGGAGCTCCATCGGGTCCATGGCAGGACTTGCAGGAGGTGTCGTAGAGGGCCTTGCCCGCTTTGGCGTCGGCGGCGTACATCGCAACGGCTGCGGCGAGCGCCAGGAGGAACATAGTCAGGTAGGTGCGCATGACTTTATAGTGCCATGTCGGGGCGGGCGATGGTGCGCCACATGTGCGCCACCGGACTGTTGTCGTTACCGAGACCTTCCTTAGGCTGCTTGAAGTGGCGGCCGATGATTTCGCGGAAGGGATCGATACTGACCTGGGCCTTCGGATCGAAGGAGTAGAAATCGTTGACCGTCACCAGACGGGGAGCTTCGTACCAGGGATGCTTCCTGAGCATTTCATAATCGGCGCGGATGTGCGGGAGCGGGACGTAGTCTTCGCCGAACAGGCGGCGGTAGAGATCGGGGTATTCGTAGCCATAGGCAGGATCGGCGAAAAAGCGCAGCGCCTGATGGTACTTGATGGCGAAGGCGGTCTTTTCGGGCACGTACGGCTGGTACATCTGGGCAGCCCAATAACCGTGATCGGCCTTGAGCAGCGCCTGGGCGGTATCGTGCAGCAAGCAGGCCAGGATGATTTCTTCCGGCAGGCCGTTTTTCATGGCCAGCGCGGCGCTCTGCAGGACGTGGTTGGCGGGAGCGAAACGAAGGGCGAAGAAATCGTAGAGCGTGGGCTTATCGGGCATGGGCGGGAGCACTTTAACTTTCGTTCCGGGCGTAGTGGCGACAAACAGGTTCCCTGCCCCCATGCGAAAGTGCCGGGTCGGAATTTTCGCCTCGACTTCGGCCACGGTGGGGAAGTGGGGATCGGTGGAGGTGAGGATCCTGTCGAGTTCGGTGGACAGGAAGTCTTCGAGGGCGTCGGCCTTGGCTTCGGAATCCATGCGGGCGACGGATTCTTCTCCACCGAGGGTTGCAATCAAGTTGTCGCGTTTGATTTCCATAGCAGCTTCCCTCATTCAATTTTACGCCCGGGCTAGGCATGCCTCGCCCCTACGCCTGTTATCCTGAACCTGAGAAGATGGCGATCGGCACCCGAAACTACGCACGCCCGTACCTTTCCATGGGCGGACTTCCGCGGGGCGTCAAAGGCCTGATCATCGCCAACACAGCGATCTTCCTGCTGCTGTGGCTGTTCGAACGGACCGCGCCAGCCCAGCTGTTCTTCAGTTTCTTCGCCCTGACTCCCTCGGATGTGGTGCGCAGGTTCTTTGTGTGGCAACCGGTCACGTACCTGTTTCTGCACTCAGGTTTCATGCACATCCTGTTCAACATGTTGTTTCTGTGGTTTTTCGGACGCGATCTGGAAGACATCTGGGGAACCCGCCGGTTCCTGCGGTTCTACTTCTTCTGCGGAGTTGGAGCGGGATTGATCGTGATCCTGGCCAACTACCTGTTCGGCAATCCTACGATCCCGACGGTGGGAGCATCCGGGGCGATCTATGGGGTCATGCTGGTGGCAGCCGTCCTGTGGCCGGACAGGATCATCATTTTCTACATTTTCCCGATCAAGCTGAAGTATTTCGTGATGATCATGGGCGCGATCGCGTTCTTCGGCCTCCGCGATATCAACAGCGGCGTGAGCGATGTGGCGCACCTGAGCGGAATGGCGTTCGGCTACGCGTTCCTGAAGACGCTACGAACACGCAGAACAAACACACGCAGCCTGGATCCGGTGACTTCGATCGTGGAGAGCTACCGGGCCTGGAAGCTGGCGCGGGCCAAGCGCAAATTCCAGGTGTATCTCAAGAAAAAGGGTGACACGGACCGCTGGGTGCATTAGCGAACGTCGGTCCAGGGAGCCGGCAGGGCGATGGTTTCCTCTTCCGTGCTGAGCTGGGGGTTGAAGAATCGATCCGGACGATCGGTTACCTCGGCCCAGCGCGCGTGAAATCTCTCGGCTTCTTCCGGACGGACCACGGCCAGGCGCGTGCGAGCCTCTTCGTGGATCAGAACGGCGCGCGATTCGATCAGAATGCGATAGCCCCGGGCGGCGGCACGCAGGCATAGGTCGATGTCGTTGTAGTTCACGGGGAACCGGAGGTCGAATCCGCCCAATTCGTTCCACGTGGAGCGTCGCATCGCCATGCAGGCGCCGGTTACTGCACTGACGTCCCGGGTCAGCCGCAGCCAGGGCCACAAGGAAGATTCTTTCTGGAATCGGCCGATGTGCGCGGGATGCCAGCGATCCACCACCACGCCGGCGTGCTGTATGGATTTATCGGGGTAGAGCAAGAGCGCGCCGACGATGCCGACTTCGGGGCGCACGGCTTGGGCGAGCATGCGTTCGAGCCAGTCGGGAGTGACGGGAAAGACGTCGTCATTGAGGAAGCAGAGCACTTCCCCGGTAGATTCCTGAACACCTTGCGCGTTCATCAGGCCGAAATGGAACGCGCCGTGATAGCGAACGATCTTAGCTTCCTCGATCGCAGAAAGATCGACATCGTGGGCCACGACGATGATTTCATGGCGCTGGTCCAAAGTGGGGCGGAGGGCTTTCAGGCATCGGGCAAGCCGGGCCGGATTTCGGGAGCAGATGATGACCGAGGCTCGAGCAGGGGACGCGGGGTGCGAATGCGTGTTCGATGGGATGGCGGCAGCCTCCTGAGAGTGCCAAAGCATCCTGGCAATGCGACGGACCGATCCTATTGGCCACGGCATATCGGGGACGTGATTGGCGGCGGTGAGATAGCAGCTACCCCAATACGGTGTAGAGAGCGCCAGCTCTGGTGAGTATTCCGGAGTAAAGCGCGGCGAGTGACGGCGGCCGGCCGGATCGATATGGTCCCAATCGCTGTAGACAGCCACCGTGTCCTGGTCGAACGCAGCGGCGAAGCTGGCGAGGGCGTCGGGCTCGAGGATGACGTTGCCGGTGATGTGGAGGACGGCTTCGCCTCGTGGTTTCGCTGCCGGGTCGGACAGTTCCCAGGCCTTGTAGGTCTGATTCCGCAGTGAGGAGTTTGGGGCATCGGTGAGCACGGAGATCAACGGCTGGCGGGCGCCAGGTGGGGCAGAATCGAGAAGCGCGGACTCCTGAATCCATCTTTGGTAAGCCGCGGCTTCATCGATTTGGGAGATTCCGGGTACCGGCAGGCCAAGAGCGGCCATCTTGGGGCCCAGCCAGCGAAGAAACCGGAATAACAGGCTGCTCTCGATCCGCTGCAAGCGACGTTCGAGGTCGTTCTGCCGGTGGGAAACCCAGCGCAATTCCCGCTGCAGTTCAGGATCCATGACTTAGGGTCAACTATAACCAACTGAGAAACCAAGACGCTGGGCAGCGCATCTCAATGATGGTATAGTGCGGTCATGAAGGCCTCCCGAGTCATCCTCTTTGTCCTGGCCTCGGCGTTC
>DATIRX010000641.1:0-3716 GCA_035469225.1 Bryobacteraceae bacterium | reverse complement strand
AATCGAAGTAAGCTGTCGTATGCTCGAATGAACGGATTCTGGGGGCAGGTCACACACTACAACCCCTACCACGGCATCTGCCGATTCGTGTACTTCCGCCCGATCTCTGCCGCCTGCTGATTCGCGGGTCCCACCATCACGCCTTCCTTGATCATGTCGATTACGTTGTTGGGATTCATCGAATTCAGGAAGAACACCTTGTTAGCCTTGCACGCCGCGAAGACTTTGGCGCGCGCCGCCACCATCGCCGGATTCGCTTCGGCGCGGGGTCCGCGCACGCCCAGCGACAAAGCCATGTCTCCCGGGCCCCACTCGGCAAACCCGATACCAGGAACCTTCAGCGTCTCTTCGGCATTGGCCAGTGCGTATTTATCCTCCAACTTTACGCCCAGCAGCAGCTCGCCGTTGGGATTGAGCGGCCAGGCATCGGCTTTGTCCAAATACTCGTCCTGTGATATGCCCCAGACCTGGGCCGCTGTTGCAGCCCCGTGAACGCCACGCCGGCCTTCGCTGAGTCCCTTGTCCACTCCCTGTTTGTGAATCGGCAGTCGCACGGCTTCGACAAACGCCCGCACCGCTCCGGGAGTATCGGCGTGGGTCAGCATGATCCCATGCACACCAGTGGCCAGCACCTGCGCGAACATCCACGCGTTTGCATGCACCGCTGCCTCATCGATCCCATTCACCGGAACATTTACAATAACTGCCGGCGTCCTGTGCCCGCTCTTCGTCGGACCACCCGCCGCCAGTCCGCGCATATAGTCCGCAAGCCCTTGGATGTCGTATGGCGCTGCTTCCATGTCATAGCTGATATAGTCCGCGTACGTCTGAGCGTCTTTCTTCCCTTGCTCGAAGGTGCCGGTGGTGCCCGAATGTGAGCCAGTGTAGTAAACCGGCTGGCCCTGTTCCAACAGTTCGATCGCTCGGTTGATCCGTTTCGGCTTCGGCGCCGGCGTCTGGCCGACAAGAACGGCCGCGCCGGCCGCCAGGGAGAGGCAAACGCCTGCGCAACATAGCTTGGTCTTGAAATTCATAAGCTTGATCTCCTTTCGGGCGGCAACCAGTATAGCGATTTCAAGGGCTCGAACATTGCCGAAAGCTTCATCGCGGAAAGACTACTAGCCAAAGCAATGAAACGCGCCGGAAGGGATGAGTTTAAAACCACCCGCTCCCGCCACCGGGACAGGATTCGGCGAAGGCCGATTTGAGTCGTGGGGCCGAGACAGCAGTTTACCGATTCTACTGCCAACGAACGCCCAAATCCCACGCGCAAGCCGGAAACTGGAAGGTCCTGGAACTAAAAGCGTCAAGGTCCGCAAGGGCGAGTAGGGCTCACGTGAATCTATTCGAACAGCATCACAGACCGATACCAACGAGCAGGGCGAGGATGTCGTATCACAGGGTTAAGTCTCTGATTCCATGACATGGCGGACTTTTGGCGACTGACAGGTGCGGCGTTAGCACTCAAAGCCGCAGAGGCCGGATCGCACGCCGCTTCCGAGTACTGCAAGCGCTTGCATTGATCGCCGACCAGTCTCTCTCAAGGGCTGCAGATCGATGTTTTCTTGAGATAATCCGGCATGAATAATTCTGCCATGACTGTCTCTTCTGAGAGCGCATGCACTCGCATCTTGGAAATGGTATACATGACCAAGGTGGCGCGGCACTTGCGAGTCTTGATCCCTACGGTCATCATCGGAGCGCTGGCGATCCCGCCGGTGCGGCCGGCCGAGCCATCCGACGCCGTATTGAAGCGCCAATTCAATGAAACCGTCCGGCCGTTCGTGGCCCAATACTGTCTGGCCTGCCACGGAACCAGCACACCCGCCGCGCAGCTGGATCTTCGTGCCTATTCGACATTTGAGACCGTGATCGCGGATTTGAGCCGCTGGCGCCTGGTGCACGAAAAGCTGAACGCCGATCAAATGCCTCCAGCGAAGATGCCCCAGCCGCCGGCAGCGGTTCGCAAACAGGTGGTGGGTTGGATTCAGGAGGTCACCAGGCGTGAGGCGCTCAGGCACGCCGGCGACCCCGGTCCGGTACTGACGCGCCGGCTCAGTAACGCAGAGTACAACAACACGATTCGCGATCTGACAGGCGTCGATATTCAGCCGGCTCGCGAGTTCCCGGTGGATCCCGCTAACACGGAGGGCTTCGACAATTCAGGCGAATCGCTGGTGATGTCCCCGGCGCTCTTCAGCAAATATCTTCAGGCGGCGCGCCAGGTGAGCGAGCACATGGTCCTGAAGCCCGACGGGTTCGATTTCGCCCCGTATCCGATGCTGGCGGCAACCGATCGCGACCGGTATTCGATCCAGCGCATCCTGGACTTCTACGCGCGCCAACCTACGGACTACGCGGCGTACTTCGAAGCTGCATGGCGCTACCGGTATCGGGCGGCGCTCGGAAGGCGTACGGCCACGCTGCCGGATCTGGCCGCGGAATCCAAGATCAGCCCCAAGTATCTGGCGTTGATCTGGAAGATTTTGCAGGAAGCGACGGAGCCGGGCCAACCCGAAGTCGGACCGGTGGCGAAGTTACAGGCGATGTTCGGCGCGCTTCCTCCACCGGAGGCAAACCAGCCTGAGGTGCTTCGGGCGAAGTGCGCGGAGATGCGAGATTTCGCGGTGCGGATCCGCAGCCACACCGCGATGCAGTTCGCGGCGCCCGTCGTGCGGGGATTGCCTGCCGGCTCGCAGCCGCTGTTGAACTGGAAGCTGCGCCAGTTCAATCTGCACCGCCGCGAGTTCGATCCCCAGGCTCTGCGCAATGCCACCGATCCTCCATCCGAGGTACCGCCCGAGCCGCGGTATCCCGGACTTCATCAGGAAGCTGCGCCCCGTTGGGCCGCGTTGATGGCGCGTGCCCGGGCCGGCGATTCCGATCTGGTGGTGCCCGCCGCCGAGCGCACTCGCTTCGAAGCGTCCTTCGCGCGGTTCGCGTCGATGTTCCCGGACGTTTTCTACGTCTCAGAGCGTGGCCGGTATTTCCCGGACGATTCGGACGACAAGGGAAGGTTTCTCAGCGCCGGCTATCACAACGTAATGGGAAACTGGCGCGACGATGTTCCGCTGATGGAGCTGATCCTCGACGAGAAGGGCCAGAAGCAGCTGAACCGTCTGTGGGATGAATTCGATTTCATCGCGGATTACACCAACCGGACCTGGGAGCAGTTCTACTTCAATCAAAGCGGAGCCGTAGATACGGGCGATCCGGAGGACGGGCGGCCTCGTCCGGTGGACAAAACCCTCGATGACCCGGCGGTCATTTTCGAAATGCGGGATGCCTACCTGGCCAAAGCCGCGGCGGATCCGGAAAATGATCCGGTGGCGCTTGAAGCCGTGCAGGTTCACTTCCAGTGGATCAACGATACGCTGCGGCGGATTCAGCGTATGCGGCTGGACGCAGAGCCAAGTCACGTGGAATCCCTGCTGCGATTCGCGGCCCGCGCCTACCGGCGCCCGCTCTCGACGGCTGAGCAAGAGGAACTGCGGACCTACTATCGGACGCTTCGGCAGAAGGATGGATTGACGCACGAAGAGGCTATTCGCGACTTGATCGTTAGTGTCCTGATCTCGCCGAAATTCTGTTACCGTCTCGATCTCGGGGATGCGGCCAGGCTGTCATCGGCAAAGGCGGCAAGCAAGCAGCAGCCCGCCTATCGACCGCTATCGAATTCTTCGCTCGCCAGCCGCTTGAGCTACTTCCTGTGGTCC
>DATIRX010000640.1:0-2871 GCA_035469225.1 Bryobacteraceae bacterium | reverse complement strand
GGGCCGAGTTTCAACACGTCGCTCCGGTTGGTTCCGCTGGCCAGGGCCTGAAGATCTTCGGGCGTCGCATGCCGCGGCGGGGGTGGCGCCAGCACCGGGATGGGCTGGATATAGGACGGCGCTGGAGAGGCCGGGGCCGCCGGCGGCGGGGGAACGGCCGCAGCCCGGCGGACCGGAGGCGGAGGGGGCGGCACCAGGGAGTGGTCCTTCACCACGCCAGCCGGACCTACCTGCAAAACGGCGCCCTGGGAGGTCCCTTGAGCCGCCTTTTGAACCCCATTCTCCGGAACCTTGCCGGTCTTGGCTGCCTTGCTGGCGGTAGCATCCACTTTCTGGAAAACATTGGTGATGCCGTCGCTGATCTTCTTCCCGGCCACCCCTCCCACAGAACCACCCGCGATCGCCGCGGTAGCTTCTGTAAAAGCCTGCGACCAGGCCGATCCAGCCAGTGCCAACACAACCAAGACGGTACGCATTCGGTCTCCTCTGGCCTAATCCTAACTCGCCGGAAGCAGTACTACTAGAAGGGTTTCCCCTTAGTTTTCAATAGGGAAACACTAACACCACTTGACAGTGGGTCTTTTGGATGTATTCTGTAAGCGGATGAGTATGCTGGCGATTTCCGATCCCGCCACCAGCCTGTACACCGAACAGGACTACAGGCTTTACTGTGCCAGGGATCACGAAACCTGGAGCCGGCTCTACTCCCGTTTGCTCCCGCGATGGGAGCGTTTCGCGAATGAACGCTTCCAGGCCGGGATTGGAGCCTTGTGTTTACCCACCGATCGCATCCCGCGGCTGGAAGAGGTGAACCGGTTCCTGTCTCCGCTCACCGGCTTCCGTGCACGAGCCGTCGCCGGCTATGTCCCGGCATTCCTGTTTTTCGACAGCCTCCGCAATCGCGAATTTCCCACCACCATCACCATTCGCCAGGCCGATCACCTGGACTACCTGCCCGAACCGGATATCTTCCACGACATCGCGGGCCATGTGCCGATGCACACCGATCCGCATTTTGCGGAAACGCTGGTCCGCTTCGGGGAATGCGCCCATACCGCGGCAGCGCTGGTTTCCGAAATCAGGGATCCCGCCGAGCGCGTCCGAACGCTGACCAGTATCTTCCGGGCGATGGCCCGATTCTTCTGGTTTACCATCGAGTTCGGGTTGATGCGGTCCCGCGGCGGTCTGCGCGTCTATGGGAGCGGGCTGCTCAGCTCCTTCGGCGAAATCGAGCATGCGGTGCGCTCGCCGGGTGTCCAGCGATTGCCCATGCGTATCGAAGCAGCCATCCACCAGCCGTTCGAGATCGACCACTACCAGCCGCTTTTATATGTCGTCGATTCCTTCGATCACCTCTACAGCCTGGTGGACGAGCTGGAGCGCTGGATGAAAGCCGGCAAGCTCAACAACGTGGCGTCGGGCGAGCCCGAGGTCAATGAAATAGACCTGCGGAGCTTTCTGGACGCTACCGCGATCTAAACAGCAGCAGATCCAGACTGAACGTCACGCGCATGGCGTCCACCGGCTGTGATCGCATGGGCCGGTAGATCGACAGGAGCACGTCGCGAACAGCCTCCGCATCCAGCTCGGCCGTAGTAGACACCGAGCGCCGGTCCATCAGCGTGAACTCTTTCGCGAACGTCTCCACGGTTCGATCGGCGCGATCCCGCCCTTCCCCGCCCCTGGGGTTGCGCAGCTCCATCAAGTCATCCGGAGCCGGAATCGCCACCAGAAGACGTCCGTCGCCGCGCAGCACCCGCCGGAATTCGCCCGCATTCATCCGCGCCGTAACCGACACAACCATAGAGAAGGAACTGTCGGCATAGGGAATGAATCGATCGGCATTGGCCACGATCCACTGGTATTCGGGATAACGCCGCGCCGCGGACTTCACGGCTGGAATGGAAATGTCCACACCATGCGCCGAGAATCCGAAACGGCGGGCCAGAGTGCCCAGATAGAAGCCGTCGCCGCAGCCGGCATCGAGAACAACGTCATCCTTAGAAGGACGCAGGATCTCCGCGATCGCCTCCAGCAGCGGTCCGGTCACTCCGCGGTCGTGCAATCGCCGCCGCGCTGCCACCGCCGCCGCGGTGTCGCCGGGATCCTTCGAGCGCCGGTCTTGCGGTTGCAGCAGATTGATGTAACCGCTGGCCGCGGCATCGAACGAATGGCCCTGCGGGCAGACCAGCCGTTTCTTCTCCCGCATGAGCCCCTGGCGGCAGTCGCGGACCGGGCAGAGGAGCATTCGTCGAGTGTAACGTTATAGGATTGTCGGGGAGGATTGTCGATGGCGAAAACTTCACACCCGTCGCGTCGGGGGTTCCTGGGCGCGAGTGCGGCAGCAGCAGCGGCCGCAGGCATCGGACCTGCCTCGAATATTCTGTCCGGCCAGAACCGTACGCCCATCGATTCCGATGAGACTCTGGCGCTGGTCAACGGCAGGATCCACACCATGGACGCCGCCAACACCATCGCGACCTCCGTCACGATTCGAAACGGCCGCTTCGTGGCGCTCAATGCCGCACCTGCGGCGGCTCCCGGTGTCCGGACGATCGATCTCGGCGGCCGCACGGTGGTGCCGGGGCTGGTCGAGCCGCACATTCATATCGTGAGCCTGGGCAACCGTCCCGGTTATCACACCATCCTCGAGAACACCGCCTCGATTCGGGAGATCCAGGAAGCCCTCGCCGCGCGGCGGAAGAATGTGCCCCCAGGAGCATGGATCACTTCCATGGGCGGATGGCATCCCAACCAGTGGGCCGAGCATCGTCATCCGACACTGGCCGAATTAGACGCGGCGGTGCCCGATCGCCCCGTGCTCTTGTACGAACGCTTTACCGGTCCGTGCGCCACGAACAGTCTCGGCAA
>DATIRX010000639.1:0-6801 GCA_035469225.1 Bryobacteraceae bacterium | reverse complement strand
ACGCGATGAGATCGATCGCGAAGTTGTGGGGAGGATGGGAAATGTGAGTGATCGCGAAGATGTGACCGGGCGCCGTCTTTAAGAAACTAGCTTCTCGAGTCCCGACCCGTGATGGAGTTTAGGTTAGTTTCAAACGGGGCTGGCCGACCTTGCGAGAGTGCTGAGGGAGCAGCGCGCG
The DNA here is from genome assembly GCA_035469225.1 of Bryobacteraceae bacterium. Taxonomy (GTDB): domain Bacteria; phylum Acidobacteriota; class Terriglobia; order Bryobacterales; family Bryobacteraceae; genus Palsa-187. The sequence goes on along the minus strand of DATIRX010000639.1, from coordinate 6,623 downwards.
TCTTCCCGAACGCTCCTCAGCGGTACGCATCCTTCCGGTCGAGGACGCGGTGGACGGCGATGGTGTCTGCGGTCTCGCCGAACAAGACGCGGTGATTGCCCACACGGCGACGCAGCAGTCCCTCGAATTCGCCGCTGAGCGGCTTGACGTTGCCTACGCCTGTTTCGGCGTAACGGTGGAGGGTGGTCAGGATTTGCAGTGCGGCCTGCTGCTCGATGGCCCGGATCTCCGCAGGCACACTCGGCTCGAAACGGATTCGCTTCACTCGCTCTTGTGGTTGCGGATCTGATCCATGGTGAGGCCGAGATCGGCGACCAATTGCTCAAAGGGAATTCCAGCGCCACCCTTATGGAAATACTCTCGCGAGGCGGCTACGGCACGGCGATCTTCATCGGTCAGTTTGTCGTCATCCTCATGGACGATGACCTCGAGAAGTTGGACCACGGCGGCGATCTGGCTGGGTTCGAGACGATCGAGCAATTCCACGATGTGCTGTTTGTCGGTCATCGACTACTATCGTAACGCCTTGGCGGCGGTGTGGCGGAGGCTAACCAGCCTTTGTTTGCCAGAGGCCGAGCATGGCGCCGGTGGGATCGACGATGATGCTCAGCCAGCCCATGCCCGCGACTTCGCTGACGTCCTTCATCACCTTCGCGCCCAGGTCCTGGGCCTTCCTGGTGGCGGCCTTGATGTCCGGGACATCCACGTATGGGAGCCAGGCCGACCCAGCGCCTGGAATGAGCTGCTTCATCATGCCGCCGCCGGTGCCCTTGCCGACTTTGATCATGGTGTAGTCGAGGTCGCCGATCGGCATGTCTTCCAGGGTCCAATCGAAGAGCTTGCCGTAGAACGCCTTGGATTTCGCCACGTCCGTGCTGTTGAGCTCGACGTGTACAAAGGGGTTTGCCACGATGCCGTCCTCCTTGCGGAGGGATGCGGCGTGGCGGGATTCGTTACTTTCAGGACTTGCGGGCGCCGCGCTGGGGACTCTTGAGGTTGGTCTGCCGGCGCTTGGCGGGCTTGCGCTTGGGCTTGGTGATCGAGAACGTGCCGCTGCCCATATATACGGCTTTATAAAGCTTATCTTCTGCCATGTGAGCCTTCATTGTACCCTGTTCACATGTACTCCCGCCGGTTCGCGTTCCTGGTCTTCGCCCTGGCCTGCCCCGGGTTCGCGCAAGCGCCGACCTTCTCCCAGATCGACATCATGCTCCGAACGGTGTCGGATATCACCGGCTGGAGAGTGCAGAGGACCGTGCCGGCGGAGATTCTGTCCAAGGATAGTTTCCGCAAAATGGTGGAAGAAGGCGTGAAGGACGCCGAAACCAATAAAGAAACGCGCTCCGCCGAGATCGTGCTCAAGATGTTCGGTCTGGTGCCGCAGGATTTCAACTTGGCGCGCGAATCCGGCGACCTGCTGGCCGAGCAGGCCGCGGCCTTCTACGACTACAAGAAGAAACGCCTGTTCGTCCTGGATTCCACCAAGACGGATAACGAGCAGCTGATCGCGCTGGCGCACGAACTGGCGCACGCTCTGGCCGACCAACAGCATCCCTTGCGCAAGTTCATGAACGATGGCGATGGGGACGAGCAAGCCACGGCCCGGCAGTCGGTGATCGAGGGCCAGGCGACGTGGCTCAGCTGGGCGTATCTTTCGAAGAAAAACGGCGGCCGGGGCGAGGTGCCGCCCACTTTGCTCGACCGTCTGGCCGATGGAACCGGCGCGTCGGGCGCCGACTTCCCGGTGTTTACACAAGCTCCGCTGTATATTCGCGAGTCGCTGACGTTCCCTTATACGGAGGGCATGCGTTTTCAGGACGCTGTGTATCGCCACCTGGGACCGGCGGCGTTCGAGCGGGTCTTTCGCGATCCCCCACGCAGCACCCAGCACATCCTGCATCCGGAGACGTATCTGGCGTCCCAGATGCCGACGTCGCCGGTGGTGCCGAGGCTGGAGGAAGCCGGTGCGGAGTCGCGACGTTTTCGCGTCCTGGCCGAGGGCGATGTGGGCGAGTTCGATTACTCGATCCTGCTGCGCCAATACATAGGCGAGAAAGAGGGCACGCAGGCCGCGGCCCACTGGCGCGGGGGCACCTATCGCCTGTATGAGGATAAACAGAAGAAGTATCCGGTGCTGGTGCATGCCTCCGAATGGGATTCGCCCCAGGCTGCCAGCGCTTTCTTCGACCTGTATCAGCGGGTCCTGCGGGCGAAATGGAAGAAGTTCGAAATCGGCGCTTCTTCCCCCCGGCAGGTGACCGGCACCGGCGATAATGGCCGGTTTTCGTTACTTTTGGACGGCCCTAGCGTCCACAGTATCGAGGGGATTCAAACCCCGGAAAGGGTGCGGTAGACTGTCCTTATGCGAACTGCCCTGTTGGCTCTTTTCATCACGCTGGGGGTATCGGTACAAGCGGCCGCGCCGGTGCCGCGTCCTTCCAAGGAATTCACGGTCGCCGTTCCGGGCGGACAGCAGATTCTGCTCTCCAGCCTGAAGGGCAAAGTCGCCGTGGTTCAGTTTCTATTTACCTGGTGCCCGCACTGCCAGGCTTTCTCCAAGATTCTCACGCAGCTGAATAACGAATACAGCTCGCGCGGATTCCAGGCGCTGGGCGTTGCGTTCGACGACGACGACCCCAAGACGCCGCCCTTGAAGGACAAGGCGGTGGCTTATGGGCAGCAATACGCCGGGTTCCCGGTGGGGGCCGCCAACCGTTCCACGGTGTTCGGCTATCTGGGCCTGTCCGAACTGCAGCGCATTGGCGTGCCTCAAATCGTGGTGATCGACCGTAAAGGCGTGATCCGCGAGCAGAGCCCCGGAGAGGGCGGCGGACCTCTGGGCGATCCGGCGCATCTGAAGCCTCTGATCGAGAGTCTGCTGGCCGAAGGGGCTCCCGCGAAGGCTCCCGCTAAGACCGGCGATTCGAAGAAGAAAGCTGCTGACAAGAAAGCCAGCGAGTAAGGATCTCCATGCGCATCGCCACTGTTTCGGCATTGCTTACGTCATTGATTATCGGCGGACTCGCGTCCACGCCGGCCTTGCAGGCGGCCTCGCCCGTTCCACGGCCGAGTAAGGAATTCACGATTGTTCTGCCGTCGGGCAAGCAGACGTTGCTGTCGAGTTATCGGGGCAAAGTGGTGATGGCGGCGTTCATGTTCACCACCTGCCCGCACTGCCAGGCTCTTTCGAAGATCATCACCAAGCTGCAGGGCGAGCTGGGATCGCGCGGCTTCCAGGCCGTGGGCGTGGCCTTCAACGACGAAGTGAACACGGCAAACCCCGCAGCGAATGCGAAGGTGACCGCTAACTTCATCAGCGAGTTCGGCGTGGGCTTCCCGATGGGATACGCTCCGCGCCCCAGCGTGATGAGCTATCTGGGTCTTTCCGACGTAGAACGATGGGTGGTGCCGCAAGTGGCGATCATCGATCGTAAGGGCGTGGTGCGGGCGCAAAGCGCGGCTGGAGGCACGACCGACCTGCAGACGGAAACTTACTTGCGCAAGTATTTGGGTGAGCTGCTGGATGAAGGCGCGGCGAAATCGGCGACTCCCGCGAAGAGTCCGGCGAAGAAGACTGCGGACAAGAAGACCAGCTAGTCCGCTTTAACGCAATTCCGAGGCGATGGCTTCCGCGATCTTGCCGCCGTGGAAGCGGCCGTTTTCGATGAAGATCTCACTGGTGTGCATCCCCGCCACCAGCACGCCGGCCAGGTACATCCCCTTGCGGTCGCTCTCCAGCGTCTCCGGATGGGTGTAGGGACGCCCGCTTTCGGGGTCGAAGCGGATTCCGTGGGCTTCCAGAAAATCGGTATCCGGACGATAGCCGGTCATCGCGAACACGAAATCGTTCTTGAGCCGCTTTTCGCCTTCCGGAGTCCGGATGCGCACGAAGCTTTCGCCGATTTCGAGCACGGTGGATCGAAAGTGCGCCGGGATCTCGCGATTCTTGATGCGGTTTTCGATGTTGGGCTTGATCCAGTACTTGACGTTTGCGTGGATCCCTTCGCCGCGATGCACCAGCGTGACCCGCGCGCCGGTCCACCACAATTCCAGAGCGGCGATGGCCGCGGAATTCTTCGCGCCGACGACCAGCACATCGTGGTTGTAATAAGGATGCGCCTCTTTGTAGTAGTGGATCACCTTGGGCAGGTTTTCACCCGGCACGTTCAGCTTATTGGGCACGTCGTAGTAGCCCATCGAGAGGATCACTTTCTTGGAGTGGTAGATTCGCGGGCAGCCGTACGCGTCCACCGCGCGGGTGTGGAATGCGCCGTCCTGGCCCTGGATGCCATCCACCCCCTGGTACTGGCGGATATCGAGCTTGTAGTGATCGGCGACGCGGCGATAATACTTGAGGGCTTCCGCGCGCACCGGCTTATCATTCAGCGAGGTCATGGGGATATCGCCGATTTCGAGCAGCTCGGGCGTGGTGAAGAACACCATGTTGCTGGGGTAGTGATAAATGGAGTTTACGACGCAGCCTTTGTCGATCAGAACGGCGCTCACGCCGCGCTTCTTCAGTTCGATGCCGCACGCGAGACCGGTGGGCCCGGCTCCTACGATGACGACATCAAAGCTTTCCACGTTAGAGCATCCCTTCGACGGCGGTGTAGACGTCGGACAGGGCCTGGGCGAGCGCTGACGGATCCTTGCCGCCAGCCTCGGCCATATCGGGACGTCCGCCGCCCTTGCCGCCGACAGCCTGCGCCACAGCGCCGGCGAGCTTCCCGGCGTGGACTTTGGACGTCAGATCCTTGGTGACGCCGCTGATGATAGACACATTCGAATCCTCGACCGAGGCAAGGACCACGACAGCGCCAGCCTTCCACTTGTTGCGCAGCGAATCGACCAGAGTGCGAAGCTGGGCACGATCGAATCCGGCTACTTGCGCTGAAAGGACCTTGATGCCCTTTATCTCCCGCGCCTGCGATTCCAGATCGGCGGCTCCCGCCTGCGCCGCCTTGGTCTTGAGGTGCTGGAGCTCGTGTTCCAGCGCTTTCTCGCGGGCCATCAGCTTCTCCACGTCGACGCCGGCATACTTGGCCTGCTGCTGCAGAGCCTCCTGGAATCGCTTGAGCGCGCCCGCGCCGGTGATGGCTTCGATCCGGCGAACGCCCGCGGAAATCGAGCCTTCGTAGACGATCTTGCAGATCCCGATATCGCCGGTGCGCGCGACATGCGTGCCGCCGCACAGCTCCTTGCTGAAGGTATCGATTTGGACGACGCGGACCTGGTCGCCGTACTTCTCGCCGAACAGCGCCATGGCGCCGGTCTGGAGGGCCTGATCGAGATCCATGACGTCGGTGTGCACCTCGCGGTTGGCGAGAATCTGCTGGTTCATGAGGCGCTCGACTTCCGCCAGCTCATCCTGATCCATGGCTGTGTAGTGGGTGAAGTCGAACCGCAGGCGGGAAGGCTCGACGACGCTGCCGGCCTGCTTGACGTGGGTCCCCAGCACGGCCCGCAGGGCGGCGTGCAGGAGATGCGTTCCGGTGTGATTGCGCATGGTCGAGTGGCGCGATTCCGGATCGACGCGTGCGATCACCAGGTCGCCTTCCTTCACCGGACTGACCAGCTTCACCTTGTGGACCGTTTTGCCGGGAGCCGGCGCGTACGCCGATTCGACCACGGCCAGCGTTTCGCCGGTCGTCTCTGAAACCAGCACGCCGTTATCGCCCACCTGGCCGCCGGCCTCGGCGTAGAAAGGCGTCCGGTCGAGCGCGATCTCGCCATGCAGCACGGCGGTCACCTTGGCGGGCGCTTCCAGCATCTCGCGGCCAAGGAATTCGGTCTTGGGCAGCGCCTGATAGACCGGATTGACCTGGGCTTTATCCGCACCTTTCCAGCTGGCACGGGCGCGGGTCCGCTGCTTCTCCATCTCGGCGGCGAAGCCTTCCGCGTCAATGGTGATCCCCAGCTCGCGGGCCATGTCTTCCTGCTCTTCGAGAGCCAGACCGTAGGTATCGTACAGCTTAAAGCTGGCAGCACCGGTGATGGCGCCGGCTTTCGCCTCGTCATGAAAGAATTTCTCGGCGACCTGGAAGGTGGTCGCGTAGCGATGCTCTTCGTCCTTGACCACGCGAGCGACGCGGGAGACGCTTTCCATCATCTCGGGATAGGCGTCGCGCATGTGCTCGGCGACGAATCCGGTGAGCTGGTACAAGTAGGGATCGGAAACGCCGACCATGCGGGCGTTACGCATCGCGCGGCGCATGATCTTGCGCAGCACGTAGCTGCGGCCCTCGTTCGACGGCAGCACGCCATCGTTGATCAGGAACGCCGTGGAGCGGGCGTGATCGGCGTTGATGCGCATGGCCGTGTCGGCACGACCGTCTTCTCCGTAAGGCTTTTTGAACAGCTCGCCGGCCCGGTCGATGATGGGCCTGATCAGGTCCGTTTCATAGTTCGACAGCTTGCCTTGGAGCACGGCGGCCATGCGCTCGAGACCCATTCCCGTATCCACGGAGGGCTTGGGCAGGGGCGTCAACTTTCCGGACGCATCGCGGTCGTACTGCATGAAAACGAGGTTCCAGATTTCGACGAACCGCTCGCCGAAGTCGCCGGGGAACGTGCCGGGGCCGGCTTCCGGGCCGAAATCGTAATGAATTTCTGAGTTGGGGCCG